>JAZSCX010000090.1:0-33093 GCA_045530865.1 Candidatus Avilachnospira sp. | reverse complement strand
TTGGAGCGGGATACGGGAGTCGAACCCGCCTATGCAGCTTGGGAAGCTGCCGTTCTACCGATGAACTAATCCCGCACTCAAGCTGCTGAGATATCATAACACAGCAGTCTGGATTTTGTCAAGAAAAATTTGCATTCAGTTTTTTGGAAACGTCATTCAAGACAGTAGGGGCGGTTATCAACCGCCCGCGCAAATACAAACATTCCCGGCAAGGCGGCTGTCCTTCCCACACCCGGTCGGCATAGCCGACCACCCTCTCCCGAGGAGAGGGCAAGGATGGCGGGGGCAAGCCCCGCCATCCTGTGTATTATTCCACAGAAATGACCTTATAATCCTGCGCTTCCACAGCATTTTTCAGAACGTCATCGGCAACCGCTGCCTTCAGGGTCACAATGGCGGTGCCAGTGGTATGGCTGACCTCAGCCAGCTCCACGGCGTCCAGAGCTTCCAGAGTCTTCTTGACGCGGGCTTCGCAGTGACCGCACATAATGCCTTCGATTTTCATGGTTTTTGTCATGGTTTTATTCTCCTTTTTCTTATGTTTGATCTTATGATCATGACTTGCATCGTGCATACGGAACAAATTCAGCCGCAGGGCATTGGTGACAACGCAGAAGCTGGAAAGGCTCATGGCGGCGGCACCGAACATGGGATTCAGCTCCCAGCCCAGCCATGCGATAAACACGCCGGCTGCCAGCGGGATTCCGATAGAATTATAGAAAAACGCCCAAAATAGGTTCTGATGAATATTCCGCAGGGTTGCCCGACTGAGACGGATGGCTGCGGGCACATCCAGCAGGCTGCTCTTCATCAGCACCACATCGGCAGCATCGACGGCCACATCCGCGCCTGCACCGATGGCAATGCCCATATCCGCCCGGGTCAAGGCGGGGGCATCGTTTATGCCGTCGCCTACCATGGCCACCTTGCCCTTCTGCTGCAGGGTGCGGATCACACTTTCCTTGCCGCCGGGCAGGACGCCTGCCACCACTTCGTCCACACCGGCCTGTCTGCCGATGGTCTTTGCGGTTTTCTCGTTGTCTCCAGTTAACATAACAACTCGAATTCCCATATTCTGTAACTCTCTGATGGCCCGCGGGCTGTCCTCCTTGATGACATCCGCCACGGCGATGATGCCCAGAATCTGTCCGTCCTTTGTAAAGAGCAGGGGTGTTTTTCCGTTATCTGCCAGCGCTTCCGCCTGTGCCGTTGCCTCTGCAGAGAGCGCTGTCTGAGAAGAAATATATTTCATGCTGCCGCCAATCAGAACCGAACCATCCAACATGGCAGTCAGTCCGTTGCCCGGCAGGGCCTGAAAATCGGTGACCTCCGCAATGGGCAGCTGCAGTTCTTTGGCCCTCAGGAGAATGGCCTTTGCCAGCGGATGCTCCGATCTGGCCTCCAGTGCCGCTGCCAGCCGCAGCAAATCTTCCTCCGAACCGGAAATGGGCAGAATATCCGTCACTCTGGGCTCGCCGGCAGTGATGGTACCGGTCTTGTCCAGCGCTACAATTTCCACTTTGCCGGTCTCTTCCAGAGACACGGCGGTTTTGAACAAAATACCGTGTTTGGCCCCCATGCCGCTGCCCACCATAATGGCAACCGGCGTCGCCAGACCCAATGCGCAGGGACAGCTGATAACCAGCACGGAAATACCTCTGGCCAGCGCATAACCGAAGGTCTGTCCGGTCAGCAGCCAGATGACCGTGGTGATCACCGCAATCGCAATGACAATGGGAACAAACACACCGGAGACCTTGTCCGCAACCTTGGCAATGGGAGCTTTCGTTGCAGCAGCGTCGGAGACCATCCGGATGATCTGGGACAGGGTCGTATCTTCTCCCACGCGAGTGGCTTCGCATTTCAGGAAGCCCTCCTGATTGACGGTGGCTGCGGATACGCCGTCTCCCACGGTTTTATCCACCGGGATGCTCTCGCCGGTGAGGGCCGCCTCGTTGACAGCGCTGTGACCTTCCAGCACCACACCGTCCACAGGAATATTAGAGCCGGGACGAACCACAAACACATCGCCTTTTTTCACCTGCTCCACAGCCACTTCCACCTCCGTCCCGTTGCGGAAAACGGTGGCGGTTTTAGGCGCCAGCTTCATCAGGCTCTTCAGGGCATCGGTGGTCTTGCCCTTGGATCTGGCCTCCAGCATTTTACCCACGGTGATGAGGGTCAGAATCATGGATGCCGACTCAAAATAGAATTCATGGAGCCAGTGATGGGCATGGGCTGCATCCAATGTCATGGCAAACAGCGCATAGGTGCTGTAGCCAAACGCTGCCGCAGAGCCCATGGCCACCAGTGTATCCATGTTGGGCGCCCTATGCAACAGTCCACGGACACCACTGATGAAGAACTTCTGATTGATGACCATGACAATGACGGTCAACAGCAGCTGGGCAATGCCGTTTGCCATGGGATTTTCCAGAAATGCCGGTACCGGCCAGCCCCACATGGTATGTCCCATGGACAGATACATGTGTACAACCAAAAAACCGACCGACCAGAGCAGCCGGCGCTTCATCACCGGCGTTTCCCGGTCAACCAAAAGCTCCTCTTCGGCAGAAACTGCCTTTTTTTCCGCGCCCTTGACCGATGCGCCGTAGCCGGCCTCCTGAACGGCCTGAATGATCGCTTCTGCAGAGCCGCCTTCCACGCCCATGGAATTGGTCAGCAGGTTCACGGAACAGGCTGTGACGCCCTCCACGCCTGACACCGCCTTTTCCACTCTGGCAGAGCAGGCGGCACAGCTCATGCCGGTAACATTAAATTGCTGCACAAAATACCTCCTTTATCGGTTTTTCACCTCTCAGTCACCTTCGGTGACAGCTCCCCTCAAGTAAACACTGAATAAATTGCACTGGCGCGGGAGCGCCCAGGCCCCCTCTGACGAGGGGGCTGTCAGCGAAGCTGACTGGGGAAGAGAAAGGTTCAGTTTGATCTCAAAACCGATGTTATTCAGAACTTTTTCTCTCCCTCCGGCACGGCTAGTCTACGCCGTGCCACCTCCCTCATCAGAGGGAGGCTTGGGCTTCTGATTTAATCAGCAATTACGCAAGGGCAGTCTGTTTTATTTCATCAGTTTCTGCAGGGTTGCCACCAGTTCATCGATGACTTCCTCTCTGCCTTCCTGCAGATCCCGGGTCACGCAGGTTCGCATATGGTTGGAAATCAGCTCCCGGTTGAACGCGTTCATGGCAGCCGTAACTGCCGCAGACTGGATCAGAATATCATTACAGTAGGCATCGCTTTCCAGCATGGACTTGATCCCTCGGATCTGGCCCTCAATACGGCTGAGGCGGTTGCTCAGCCTTTTGATTTCCTCCGCGGAACGTTCTGTTTTTTTACAGCAGCAGTTTTCCATTCCAATACCCCCTGTCGGTATTTTAATTATATACCCCTACAGGGTATTTGTCAATGTGATAGAATAAAAGAAAACCAATCAGGAGCAACCGCCATGGAAATGAATCCCATCGCCCATATTCACAACGATTATACTGCCAAATTCGGCATTCCCCGCCAGTCCGGACTGGTGGAACAGGTGGAAAGTACTATTATTTTCGAACCGGAATACCGAAATCCCGATGCCCTGCGGGGGATGAACGGCTATTCCCACCTGTGGCTGCTGTGGATTTTCTCCGAAGCGGTTCGGGACGGCTGGTCTCCCACAGTGCTGCCACCCCGGCTTGGCGGTAAGACCCGCATGGGCGTGTTCGCCACCCGCTCCCCCTTCCGACCCAATCCCATCGGTCTTTCCTCGGTGAAGCTGCTGGGGATCGATCTGCACACCAAGGATGGCCCCGTGATCCACGTGGCAGGAGCCGATCTCATGGATGGAACCCCCATTCTGGACGTAAAGCCCTACCTGCCCTACACCGACAGTCATCCGGAGGCCGTCGGCGGCTTTGCCGATCCAGTCAGGGACTATCATCTGGAAGTGGTGTTTCCGGAGGAATGGATGGTGCAGGTACCGTCCCGCTTGCGGGAACCGGTTCTGGGCCTGCTTGCACAGGATCCCAGACCCTCCTACCAGAACGACCCGGAACGGGTCTACGGTGTGGCCTTCGGCGGCTACGATTTCCGTTTCCGAGTCAGTGACGGTACACTGACCGTCTGTGAAGTGGAAAAGCTATGAAAAAACCGTTTGCGTTATACGCAAACGGTTTTTTCGTTATTCCTGTGAAGCTCCGGTGTTAAAAAACTGGCTCCAGTCGAAACCGGTATCCGTTTCATTCTCCGTATCTCCCTCCGGTTCCGGCGGCTCCAGACCGACCCATGTGGTGGGATCGGCAGGATCAAAGCCCGCAGGCATTTCCGCCAACTGCTCCGGCGTGAGCCACGTTTCCGGCTCATAAGGATCAAAGCCCTCGGGAATGGTCTCCGGGTTCAACCAGAAGGGCACCTCCGGCAAGGGGCCTACCATATACTCCGCATCGAACTTTTCATAGACACTGATGGCACACTTTTCCTGCCGCAGGAACTGGCCGTTCAGATCGTAGAAGTTCTTGTAGCTCCAGTAGGTATAGCCGGTGTGGGGCTTCTGCTCCAGTTTCTTATAGCCCACGGGCTTGGTCTCATCCATGATCCAGACCTCTTCATAAGGCGTGGTGGAGGTCAGTTCATAGGTCATCTTTACAGTGTAATCATGCTCCATGGTACCGACCAGGCTGACATACACCGTGCCATTGACGATGGAAGTATTGATCATCACGGGAGAATCGTTGGTATTGCGGAACTGGAAGTCCAGCGCGCCCCAATAGACCGTGGCATCCATACCATAAGGCACATAGGTGACCACATACATATGGGGCGAGCGCTCCACGATCTGGAAGTCCGCCATCAGGGCACAGTAGTAGATCATGGATGCGATCTGGCAGACACCGCCTCCCAGCTCAGACTCGCTGGAGCCGTCGCTGGCAAAAATAATGCCCTCTTTATAGCCCTTTTCCGCTGTTCTCTGGCCCACAGTTTCGTTAAAGGAGAATATCTCGCCGGGATCCAGAACCGTACCATTGATGGCCTCACTGGCCAGCTTCAGATTGGCAGTCCGGTTGGCATCGCCGGTATAGGCAATGGAGTATTCCGCCAGCACGTCGCCGTAGAATTCCTCCCGGAAGCCCTCCTCCGTGATCTCCGGCTCCAGAACCTGCAGGGGAATCTCAATCACCGATCCCTCTTTCGCCAGTGCCAGCCGCTGGTTTTCCGCAAACAGATCAAATCCATAACCGGTCTTATCGGGAACAATGGTGCGGGTGGACTTATCGTAATAAGCGTTGGCTGCGGGGGAACAATACTGATCGTAATAGCTCTTCAGATCCACAATGTCATAGGGCACCATGTCATAATCAAAGTGGATATCCGACAGATCACCATGGTGATAGGCATCCAGAACCGCTTCATACAAGCCCTCTGTATCCAGACTGCGGCCGTTATAGCCCAGACGAATCTGAATGATCTGGTTTTCCTCATCCATGGACACTTCCGACTGCACCATGTCCTGTGCCACATCCTCAGCCGTCTTTTCGATCAGATCGCGGATGTAGGTGGTATCCACCTGCAGAAATTCCTCCATATCCAGCACATGGGCAAATTTCCGACACTGCAGATAGGTACGCAGCGTCTCCAGCAGATTGCCGTCGCGGCCATAAGCCAGCGCAATCTCCGCCATGGCCTTGGTATCCAGCGGAGAGTTGGCCATTTCCGGATCAAAGATCACTCTGCGGTCCGGCAGCTGTACGGTCAGAGTTCGGGAGGAGTGGGAAACTGCCAGTGTATCCTGCAGAGCCTGCTCCGCCTCCCCTGCATTCAGACCGCCCAAATTGACACCGGATATAAAGACATTGGGGAAAATAGTCTTTCCGTTTTTTACGCTCAGTCCCCAGATGAAAAAGAACAAAAGCAGCAAAACCGCCAGACCTGCCGCGGCAATGCCGACAACGGAAGAATAACGTCCGGAACGTTTTTCTCTGATGCTGATAAAAATCCCTCCTTTGCGGGGTATACATCTTAAGTATAGCCCATACCACCACCCTAATGCAACTACAATTCTGATTCATTTTTCCGTCGGAGCCAAAGGTTTCCCGAAAACCGTTTGTCATTCCTGCCGGCATATGCTATAATCTTCCTGATAATCCATTCTCCGGAGGTATTCTATGCTCTACGGTATTCTGGCTGCTTTTACCGTGCTGATCATTATTCTGGATCAGTTTACCAAATATCTGACTGTGACCCAAATCCCGCTGGGTGCCGCCATTCCCGCCATTCCCGGGCTGTTTCAGCTGACCTATGTGCAGAACACCGGCATGGCTTTTTCCATGCTGCAGGGCGGACGATGGTTTTTCCTGATCATGACACTGGCAGCTTTCGTTGTCATGGGCTATGCCCTGAAAAAGAAGTGGATCACCCATCCCACCGGTCTTTGGGCGCTGGCTGCCATTGCTGGCGGCGCCGTGGGCAATCTGATCGACCGTGTGCGGCTGGGCTATGTGATCGATATGATCGAGGTCACCTTCATGAAATTTGCCGTGTTTAATGTGGCAGACTGTTTTGTGGTCTGCGGTGCTGTTCTGCTGGTGATCTACGCCTTTTTCTTTGATAAACCCGAAAAGAAGGAGCACTGACATGATCCTTTTGGCAGATAAAAACGGAGAACGGGCAGATGCGGCTCTTGCCCGGCTTTGTCCGGAGCTGACCAGAAGCGCCGCCCAGAAGCTGCTGGAAAGCGGTCAGGTCACCTGCGGCGGAAAGATTCTGAAAAAGAACGACAAGCTGTCCGAGGGCGATGCATTGGAAGTAATCCTGCCGGATGTGCAGGAGGTTTCCATCGAGCCGGAAAATATCCCGCTGGATGTGGTCTACGAGGACAGTGATGTGATCGTGATCAACAAGCCCAAAGGGCTGGTGGTGCATCCTGCCGCCGGACATTGGAGCGGCACACTGGTCAACGCCCTGATGTACCACTGCAGGGACAGCCTCTCCGGCATCAACGGCGAGCTGCGGCCAGGCATTGTCCACCGCATTGACATGGACACCTCCGGCCTGCTGATCGTTGCAAAAAATGATTTTGCCCATCAGGCCCTTGCCGAGCAGCTGCAGGATCACTCTCTGGCTCGCACCTACGAATGCATCGTAGTGGGCGGTATCCGAAAGGACAGCGGCACCATCGACGCCCCCATCGGACGGCATCCTGTAGACCGGAAAAAGATGGCTGTGACGGAAAAGAACAGCAAGCCCGCCGTGACCCACTGGCAGGTTCTGGAGCGGTTTTCCGGCTACACCCGGCTGCAATGCAGACTGGAAACTGGGCGCACCCATCAGATCCGCGTGCATCTTTCCTGGCGCAATCATCCCATCGTGGGTGATCTGGTCTACGGGCACAAAAAGCCGGAGCTTGGTCTGGACAGCCAGTGCCTCCATGCCCGGGAGCTGACCTTTCGCCATCCCAGAACCGGTGAGGCCGTCACTGTGACATGTCCCCTGCCGGAGTATTTTGAAAATGTACTGAAAAAGCTGAGAAAATGATAAAAAGCGCTGCGTTCAGCGCTTTTTATCATTTTCCATTCGGTTGGCGATATAAGCAGAGACCTCTTTCTCCGGGATCTGCAGCGCGTGGGAAAACTCCTCGCTAACGATTCGCTCCGCGGAGGACAAAATCTTTTCATCGGTGGCGCAGAACTTTTTCCCGCCCTTCGCCCTGTTTTTCTTCTCCAGATACAGGCAGCCGATAAGCATCAGAAGCTGCGCGCTGATACCGCCGCTGAGGATCTTCTGGAAGGCATCTGCCCGCTGTCTGGTATCCTCGATCCATTCCACACACTGCCCCTGCACGCCGTCGATCATGGCATTGATTTCATCCTGCGTCATGATACGGCGGATTTTGGCAGTCAGCTGCGCGTTTCCCGTGGGAACATAGGTCATGCAGGTCGGCGCAGAAGCAGGCTGCAGCACATAGTACTCCTGCTTTTTCACACCGGCTCTGGACAAAGACTCCATCCGGATATCCACAACGGTGCAGACACCCATCGTACCGTAGGAAACGACTTCACCAATCTGAAACATACATCCTCCTGTTCTCCTCATAAAGCCGAAAAGAGCGCAGGCCCCTGCGCTCTTTCATTATAACAGAATAAAATTTTTATTTCCAAGGCAATTTTGAACAAAATACAAATTTTCATCCTGTAAAAATCGTATAATCAGTCCATAGCCTCGCAAATGGCATCGGCCAGACGGGCAAATTCCGGAATGGAAAGAGTCTCGCCCCGGACATTGGGCAGGAAGCCGCAGCCATCCAGAATCTCCGTCAAACGCTCTTTGCCAAGGTGCCCAAAGACAGAAGAAAGTCCGTTGAGCAGTGTTTTCCGCCGCTGCGCAAAGCTGCCGCGCACCACCTTAAAGAAAATTTTTTCGTCCTTTACGGGACATACCGGCTCCGTCCGCACCTTCAGATGCAGAATGGCGGAGGTCACCTTGGGCTGGGGAATGAAGCAGCTGGGCGGTACATCGAACAGGATCTCCGGCTGAGCGTAATACTGGCAGAACACCGTAAAGGCACCGTAAGCTGCCGTGCCGGGCTTGGCACAGATCCGCTGCGCCACTTCCTTCTGCACCATGACGGTCACCGTTTCAAAGCACTTCGCCTCCAGCAATGCAGCCAGAATATCGGAGGTGATGTAATAGGGCAGGTTGGCGCAGGCCTTGATCCGCAGATCACCAAAACGGTCTTTAACCAGTGCGGCAATATCCTGCTTCAGCACATCGCCGAAGATGATCTCCAGATTGTCATGAGGCGCCATGGTTTCCGCCAGAACCGGTCTCAGATTTTGATCCACTTCCACCGCCAGCACCTTCTTTGCCCGCAGGCACAGCTGCTGGGTCAGCGGGCCCATGCCGGGGCCAACCTCCAGCACACCGCAGGTCTCATCCACACCGGCTTCTTCGGCAATTCTCTGGGGCACCCACGCCTGCGTCAGAAAATTCTGCCCCTTGGCCTTGGAGAAGTGAAACCCGTAACGGGTCAGAATATCTTTGATCACATGAATGTTGGTCAATTCCATCATGGCACATCCGCCTTTCTCTTTGGGTTATCATACCACAGAATCTATCCTTCTGTCAAAACCTGCAGCACAGAAACCTGGAATTGTTCACAATTTAGCCTTTTTTTGCTGTGCGCTTTGTGATAGAATAAGTAGAATGAAAATATTCCGGAAAGGATTATCAATAGAATGGGTTTATTCGACAAAATTTTCGGCACCCGCTCCGAACGGGAAATCAAAAAGTTCATCAAGCAGGTTGACGCCGTTCTGGCTCTGGAAGAAACCTTCGCTGCGCTTTCCGACGAAGAACTGCGGGGAAAAACACAGGAATTCCGCAACCGGCTGGCTGCAGGCGAAACGCTGGACGATCTTCTGGTGGAAGCCTTTGCCGCTGTCCGGGAAGCTGCCTGGCGTGTGCTTGGCATGAAGCCCTACCGGGTGCAGATCATCGGCGGCATCGTGCTCCATCAGGGCAGGATCGCCGAAATGAAAACCGGTGAAGGCAAAACGCTGGTAGCCATCCTCCCCGCCTACCTCAACGCACTTTCCGGAAAAGGCGTGCATATCGTCACGGTCAATGACTACCTTGCAAAACGCGACTCCGAATGGATGGGCAAGGTCTACCGCTTTATGGGCCTGAACGTGGGTCTGATCATTCACGGTCTCAAGCCCAGCCAGCGCCGGGAGGCCTATGCCGCCGACATCACCTACTGCACCAACAACGAGCTGGGCTTTGACTACCTCCGTGATAATATGGCTATTTACAAGCACGAGATGGTGCAGCGGGGCCATAACTTCGTCATCGTGGACGAGGTGGACTCCATTCTCATCGACGAGGCCAGAACGCCTCTGATCATCTCCGGCAAGGGTGAGGCCTCCACCAAGCTCTACGAGATGGCCGATTTCTTCGTTTCCCGTCTGAAACGGCAGGTCTTTGCCACCACTGACGAAAAAGAGTATCAGGATCAGTATGACTGCGACTATATCGTGGACGAAAAGGCCCGTTCCTGCTCCCTGACCCAGACCGGTATCGCCAAGGCAGAGCAGTATTTCCAGATTGAAAACCTGTCTGATCCCGAAAACGCCACCCTTGCCCACCACCTGAATCAGGCCATGCGCGCAAGAGGTCTGATGAAGAAGGACATTGACTATGTGGTCAAGGATGGTGAGGTCATTATCGTTGACGAGTTCACCGGCCGACTGATGTACGGACGCCGCTACAACGAGGGCCTCCATCAGGCCATCGAAGCCAAGGAAGGCGTCACCGTTGCCAATGAATCCAAGACACTGGCTACCATCACCTTTCAAAATTTCTTCCGGCTCTACAGCAAGCTCTCCGGCATGACCGGTACCGCTCTGACGGAAGAAGAAGAATTTCAGGGCATCTATGAGCTGGATGTGGTGGAAATCCCCACCAACAAGCCCATCGCCCGTATGGACGATTCCGATGTGGTCTACCGCACCGAAGCCGGCAAATACCGCGCCGTCATTCAGCAGATCAAGGAATGCTATGCCAAGGGTCAGCCCGTACTGGTGGGTACCATTTCCATCGAAAAATCCGAAATGCTCAGCAAACTGCTGAAGCGGGAAGGTGTGCCCCACAATGTGCTGAACGCCAAGCACCACGAAAAGGAAGCTGAAATCGTGGCCCAGGCCGGTAAGGTTGGTGCCGTCACCATTGCCACCAACATGGCAGGCCGCGGCACCGATATCATGCTGGGCGGCAACCCGGAATTCCTTGCTCTGAGTGATCTGCGCAAGGCCGGTATGGAGGACGAGCTGATCGTGGAATGCACCTCCTATGCCGAAACCGACGATCCCGCCATTCTGGAGGCCCGCGCCGCCTATGCGGAAGCCTATCAGAAGCACAAAGCCGTCATCAGCGAGGAAGCGGAAAAGGTCCGCGCCGCAGGCGGTCTGTTCATCGTCGGCACCGAGCGGCATGAATCCCGCCGGATCGACAACCAGCTCCGCGGCCGTTCCGGCCGTCAGGGCGATCCCGGTGAAACCCGGTTCTATCTGTCCATGGAAGATGACATCATGCGTCTGTTCGGTTCTGAGCGGATCAAGAACATGATGGAAACCATGGGTCTGGACGAAGATACGCCCATCGACGCCAAGATTCTATCCGGCGCCATCGAAAATGCCCAGCGAACCGTGGAAAGCCGCCACTTCCAGTCCCGTAAGAGCGTGCTGGAATACGATAACGTCATGAACACCCAGCGTCAGGTCATCTACACCCAGCGCGGACAGGTTCTGGACGGCGAAGATCTGCAGAAAACCGTGCTGGGTATGATCCGCTCCGTGGTCTCCGGTCATGTTTCCGCCGCCATTGGCGAACAGCCCGGTCTCTCCCGCGCAGAGTTCCAGATGCTGACTGCCGCTTTTGAGCCTCTGTGCTTCCCCAAGGGTACATGGAAGCTGACCGATGAGGAGCTGTCCGTTCTGACCCGGGAGGATGCCGAGACCCAGCTGCTGAAGCTGATGGAAGAGGCCTATGCCGCCAAGGAGGCCGCGCTGACCACGCCCGTCATGCGGGAGGTGGAACGGATCGTCACCCTGCGGGTGGTGGACGAATACTGGATGGATCATCTGGACGCCATGACCGACCTGCGGCAGGGCATCGGCCTGCGTTCCTACGGTCAGATGGATCCCGTTGTGGAATACAAACGGGAAGGCTATGAGATGTTCGAATCCATGATCAGCCTGATCCGGGAAGAGATCGTCCACCGGGTCTTTGCCGCACAGGTGAAGCCTCAGACGGAGCTGAAGCGGGAAAAGGTCGCCAAGGTCACATCCACCGGTGCCGGTGATCAGACCGTAAAGAAGCAGCCCATGGTCAAAAAGATCAAGCTGGGCCGTAATGATCCCTGCCACTGCGGCAGCGGCAAGAAGTATAAGAACTGCTGCCTGGACAAAGATCTCAATGCACAATGATGAATGCGGAATGAAGGTGTTGCTTTGCAACATTTTGATCATCCGGCGCAGCCGGATACCTCCTTTCATCATTTATAATTCAGCATTCAGCATTTGAAGGAGTACTCTATGTTTCACAACATCAAGCTCGGTACATTGGAATATTCAGTCGCTGACACGCTGGAGGGTACAGCGCACTGCTTTACCACCCGGTACGGCGGCGTCAGCGAAGGACACCTCAGTTCTCTCAATCTGGGTGTTCACCGGGGCGATGTGTATGAGAATGTGGTGAAAAACTATGACATTCTCGGTTCTGCTGTGGGCTTCCGCCCGGAACAGACCGTATTTCCCATGCAGCGCCACACGGATATCATCCGTGTGGTAACGGAGCAGCACTGCGGTGAAGGCCTGTACCGGGAGACATCCGAGATCTGCGACGGTCAGATCACCGACCGCCCCGGTGTGGCACTGGTGACCTTTTCCGCAGACTGTACCCCCATCCTGCTCTACGATCCGGTAAAGAAGGTGATCGGCGCTGTCCACGCAGGCTGGCGCGGTACCGCACAGGGTATTGCCGCAAAAGCCGTGGAGACCATGCGGCAGACCTTCGGCTGTGATCCCGGAGATATTCAGGCTGCCATTGGTCCCTGCATTGGCCTGTGCTGCTTTGAAACCGACTGGGATGTGCCCCAGGCAATGCTGGATGCCCTTGGCCCCAAGGCCTTGACTGCCATCCGTCAAAAAGGGGAAAAATACCAAGTAGACAACAAATTCTGCAACGCTCTGTGGCTGCAGCGCGCCGGAATTGGCGGTCTGGACATCTCTCCCGACTGCACCCGCTGCCAGTCTCAGCGATACTGGTCCCACCGTGCCACCAACGGTCTGCGCGGTTCCCTTGCCGGTATTATCATGCTCAAGTGAGGTAGATCCATTTGAAACAGCGATTGATCGCTCTGACAGCCCTGCTTCTGGCACTTTCCGTGCTCTGCGGCTGTTCCAATTTTTCCGGTGAATCCATTGTGGAATTCATCACCGGTAATAAGCCTGCTGTGGAGGATCCGGAGGAAGTAACAGATCCGGAAGAACCGTCCAAACAGGAAATGGCTGCGGATACCGTGCTGCAGGACGTAGAATCACTGGATGTGCTGCGGCTCGCCTATCAGGAAAGCTACGGTCTGAACCCCTTTACCACCGTCAGTCTCTGCAACCGGGCCATTCTGCCTCTGCTCTATGAGCCTCTCTATCGGGTCACCGGCAGCTTTGAGATCGTTCCAGTTCTGGCCGATACGGCAGAGATATCCAACAAGGGCCTCACCACCACCATTACCCTGCGCTCCGGCGTGATGTTTCACAACGGAAAGGCCCTGACTGCCCAAGATGTGGTAGCCTCCTACGAAGCAGCCAAAGCCAGCGATTACTACGGCAACCGGTTTTTCTATGTGGAAGAGGTCACGGCAGTCAATTACCGCACCATCGCCGTGACCACGGAAACCCCCTACGAAAACATCGGTGTGCTGCTGGATTTCCCCATTGTGCAGCGGGATACCATGGATCAGGCAGTTCCCATCGGCACCGGGCCCTTTGTCTATGACCCCTCCTGTGTGCTGGAAAAGAACCCCCACTGGTGGCAGGATGAGTGGATCATCCCCTGCAATTCCGCCGCCCTGACCCCCTGCGATACGGCAGCAGATATTCGTGACCAGTTTGAGTACGGCAACGTCAATCTGGTCTGGACCGACCCCAATTCCTCCGCCTACGCCTCCTTCCATAATGACTCTGAGTCGTGGTACAGTCCCACCACCGTGATGCAGTACATTGGCTTTAACTCCAACAACAAAGCACTTTCCAACTCTGCCGTCCGATCCTGCATTACCTATGCCATCGACCGGGAAACTATTGTCACAGAGGATTTCGGCGGCTCCGCTTTGGCAGCCAGCCTCCCTGCCTCTCCCCTGTCCCCCTGCTATGACAGCGGTCTGGCATCCAAATACGATTATGATCTGGACGATTTTCAGGCTGTTCTGGACGATGCCGAAATTCAGGACTACACCGGTGACGGTATTCTGGATGTCTTTTACAAGGGCTACTCCGTGCCGCTGGAATTTACCATGCTGGTCAGCTCCGGCAATATCCAACGCCGGGAAACTGCAAACCGCATTGCGGAAGACCTGAACAAACTGGGGTTCTCCATTACCGTGGAAATGGTCGATCCGACCAAGTTCGCAGAATTGCTGCTGTACGATGAATTTGATCTGTACTATGGCGAAATGCGCATGTCTCCCAACTTTGATCTGGGCTCCTTCTTCCGCTACGGCGGTTCTGTGGCCTACGGCGAAATGGAAAGCAACACCACCCTCAACCTCTGCTACGCCATGCTGGAGAACGCCGGCAACGCCTATGACCTCCACAAACGAGTGATGGATCAGGGCTATCTGTGTCCCATCGTTTTCAAGACCTACACGGTATATACCACCCGCGGCGCGGTGCAGGATCTGACCCCTGCCATCGACTGGGTAATCAACTGAACCGCAAAGGATCGATGATTATGTCAACTAATCTGCATCCTGTCCTCAGCATTCGTCTGTTCCGTGATGAAAAGTGCTTCGGTTCCGGTGTGGCGCAGCTGCTTCGTCTGGTGCAGCAGCATCATTCTCTCCGTGGCGCCGCCATTGCCATGGGCATGGCCTACTCCAAGGCATGGACTGTCATGCGGCGATGCGAAGAGGAACTGGGCTTTCCCCTGCTGATCTATGCCGCTGGCGGGAAAAACGGCGGCGGCTCAACCCTGACTGCCGAGGCTGAAGTACTGCTTGCCGCCTATGACCGCTACTGTCAGCGGCTGCAGCAGTTGTCCGAGCAGCTGTTTCAGGAAGAATTTCAGGAGTTTCTGTGATGGATTACACCATTATTCGTTCCAATCGAAAAACAATGGCGCTGGAAGTAAAGCAAGACGGCAGTATTCTTATCCGTGCCCCTTTGCAGCTGCCGCAAAACCGGATCGACCAGTTTGTGCAGCAGCACCGGCAGTGGATCGAAGCTGCGCAGTCCCGGCAGCAGGTTCGTCAGGCTGTCCATCCTGAGCCTAACGCACAGGAGATCCTGCGGCTGAAAGCCAAAGCAAAAGAGCTGCTGCCCGGCAAGGTGGCAGCTTTTGCCAAAATCATGGGGCTTTCCCCTGCCGGAATCACCATTACAAGCGCCAGAACCCGTTTTGGTTCCTGCAGCAGTGCCAATCGTCTGAGCTTTTCCTGGCGGCTGATGCAGTACCCCGAAGCTGCAATCGACTATGTGGTAGTACATGAGCTGGCGCACATCGTTCACAAAAACCACAGCCCCGCATTTTATGCGCTGATAGAAAAATACCTGCCTGATCACAAACAGCGAAGAGTACTGCTGAAGGAGTAACCATGCAGATTTTTATCGATGCCGATGGATGTCCGGTGACGGATCTGACCATCCGCCTTGCAAGGCAATACGGTGTGAAGTGCACCGTATTTTGTGATACTTCTCACGAATTTCAGCGTCCCGACGTAGAGACCGTCACCGTTTCCAAAGGTGCGGACAGTGTGGATTTTGCGTTGGTCAACCGCATTGGCGCCGGGGATCTCGTGGTTACGCAGGATTACGGTCTTGCGGCCATGTGTCTCAGCCGCCGTGCCATCCCCATCCATCAGGACGGCATGATCTATACCGAAGAAAACATCGACAGCCTTTTGTTTTTCCGGGCTGCCGCCAAAAAGATCCGCAATGCCGGCGGCAGGCTGAAAGGCCCTTCCGCCAGAACCAAGTCGCAGGATCAGGCCTTTGCCGCCTCACTGGAACAGCTTTTGCGGGAGGTCTGCCCATGAGCTGGTATGTTTATATGCTGCGCTGCAGCGATGGCAGCCTGTACACTGGCTACACCGATGACATGGACCGCCGTCTTGCCTGCCATAACAGCGGCAAAGGCGCTAAATACACCCGCAGCCGACTGCCGGTGGCACTGGCCTATCAGGAAGAATGTGCCGATAAATCCGCTGCCCTGAAGCGGGAATATGCCATCAAACAGCTGACCAAACCCCAAAAAGAAGCCCTGATCATCAAAAAGGAGGACACATGAGCCTTTCTTCTGCCAACCATTCCATTCAACTGATCGCCCGGCTGCTGGATGCCGATTCCCCCACTCTGCCCATTGTGGATTTCGGGCCGCAGAAACCGGAGATCCCTCTTGGAAGATCATCCCAGACTTTGCCTCAGGCCGTGCCGGAGCAGCAGGGCATTCCTTCCCGTCATATTGCGAGTTTTCTCAGAACATTGGCCGAAGAGCCCACCCTGCGGATGCACAGTATTCTGGTGGTTCGGAACGGACACCTGCTCTGCCGCGCCGCCTTCGGTATGCAGGACACGGAACTGCCCCGCATGACCTTTTCTGCCTGCAAGAGCATCACCGCCCTTGCCGTTGGGCTTCTGATGGATGACGGCCTTTTGCACGAAGATGATCGGCTGACCGATCTGTTTTCCGGAGATTGCGGCCCCCTGAGCCGTCCGCTCATGAAGGATCTGACGGTTTCCCACCTGCTTTCCATGCAGACCGGCGACCTCTTCAATGAAGCAGGCTCCATGACCCGTTCCGACTGGGTACGAAGCTTTTTCCAGTCTCCCGCACTGGACGGCGGCAAGAAATTCCAGTACAACAGCCTGAACACCTATATTCTTGCCACACTGGTCATCCGGATTACCGGAAAATCTCTGAGCAAATTTCTCTCTGAGCGTCTGTTTTCGCCCATGGGCATCGAAGATTTCTACTGGGAACTGAGTCCGGAGGGCATCGAAAAGGGCGGCTGGGGCCTGTATATGAAGCCGGAGGATCTGGCCAAGCTGGGGCAGCTGGTAATGGATCTGGGCTGCTGGCACGGACAGCAGCTGATCTCCGCCGCCTTCGTGGAGAAAGCCCTGCAGACCCACGCCATTGCGCCGGAGGAGTACGGCGATTTTAACTACGGCTGGCAGTTCTGGGTAGGCCGGGACGATCCCACCTTCCTGTTCAGCGGCATGTTCGGACAGAATGTGCTGGGTTTCCGGAACAACGGTATTCTTGTGATTGCCCATGCGGGAAATGACGAAACCTTTCAGACCAGCGCTTTCTATGCCATTGCCGACCGCTTCTTTGGCGGTCAGTTTCCGGTGTCTCTTCCCAGAAACCTGCCTGCAGAGCGGGAACTGCAGCATACAATTGGTGCGTTGACCGACTGTGGATGCAAGGTTCCCACCCGGGAAGCCTTTTCTCATTTTGCCGGATGCCGCTATACCACACAGGATCCGCTGGCAGCCTCTGCAGGTTTGCTGCCCGTAGCACTGCAGATGGTGGAAAACAGCTATTCCGCCGGACTGCAGGCCATCAGCATCGGCGGCACAAGGCTAAAACCGGAAATTTTTTACGAAGAACGGAACCAGCTGCACCATCTGATCTGCGGCACCAGAGCGCCGGTTCGGCAGGATATCTACTGGAACGGCAACGTGTTCCGCACAGCTGTTCTGGCGAAATTTACTCATGATGAGGACGAAAATCCCGTCCTGCGGGTGCAGATCGATTTTCTGGAAACACCCTTCACCAGAATTTTAAAACTGATTTCCACACCAAGAGGCCCTCTCGTACGGCAGGAGGAATATCCCGGCATGGATTTTCTGACCGGTATGCTTTCCCTCATGCAGAAAAACCCCGGTTCCCGCTCTCTGATGACAGCAGTTGTTGGCAGCGCCGAGCAGGGTTTCCTCCGGTGGAAGCTGGAGCAGGTATTCCGCCCCACCATGAAATTTACAAAGGAAGCATAATGAACAAGCCCGCAGGATTTCCTACGGGCTTGTTTTGGGGATTATTCGAAATCTGCGTTCTTTGCAATTCGTTTCTTTTCATAGATCATTGCTGCACAAAAAACAACAATCATATAGACAACAGAGATGACTTGCAGCGCAGTTACTGACGTCATTCCCGTGACATTGGGATCCGGTTCAAACAGAATCGCAATTCTTGCAAGCAAAAGCTGCGGTGCAGACGAAGAGTACATTTGAGAAGCAGATGCTAAAACCGAATTTCTTGTTTCACTTGTTTCCAGTAAAAACTGCCATACATATACCAGCAAAGAAACAATACCTGCTGCATGGGCAATTAATACTGCCGGTATGGGTTTCCATGTGCTGCGTGCATACTGTATGCCAAGATAAAACCAAAATGCTGTGGTCAGGAATGGTAATATATAGTACACAGCGATACCTATTTCGGGAACCAAAAAGACTGTACTGACGATGTATCCTGCCACAACAGGAACAAAAGACAGCAATACCAGAACCCACTTCTTCATGCGGCACCATCCTTCCTGTGTCATTCAACAAAAATCCCAACTCTTATGATTCCATTATAGCAGAAGACCGCAATCATGTAAATAAAAAACGAGCGCCGGCATGGCGCTCGTTTCAGGTTTATTTTGCTTTAGCCGCTGCCAGCTTGATCTGGCGGCGGTTTTTGACGTGCTCTTCCATAGGCTTGATATCGCCGGCCTTGGTCAGAGCCCACTTGGTCAGCATGGGGCCAACCAGCTCATAAACGAGAACGGAGAACAGAATAATATTCCGAATCAGGTCGCCCTCCGCACCCAACTGCTTTGCAGTCATGCACATGCCCAACGCTACGCCGGCCTGAGGCAGCAGGGTGATACCCAGATACTTGCAGATCTGCGGGGCACAGTTGGTCCACTTGGCACTCATTTCCGCGCCGTAATACTTACCGAGAGAACGGAACAGAATATAGACAAGACCGATTCCCACAATGGCCAGCTCCGTAAACACGCTCAGCTCCAGCTCTGCACCGCTGACCACAAAGAACAGCGCAAACAGCGGGGAGGTCCACTTGTCGGATTTCTCCATCAGATCATGGGACAGGGGGCAGAGATTGCAGAAAACCGTGCCCAGCATCATGCACACAAGCAGAGAGGAGAAGCCCACATGGACAGGTCCGATATGGAACTCCAGCATAGACAGGGATACCGTCAGGAACACGAAAGCGATGGTCATGTTCAGACGGTTGGTGTTGGAGTTGAACAGCTTTTCCAGCTGGGTCAGCAGCCAGCCGAGGGCAGCGCCCAGAGCCAGAGAAACGGTGATCTCCACCAGCGGGTTGATCAGAATGGACACCAGATCGATGGAGCCGCTGATCAGAGTCTTGGCAATACCAAAGGAAACGGCAAATACCACCAGACCCACAGCGTCATCCAGCGCAACAATGGGCAGCAGCAGATCCGTCAGAGGACCCTTGGCCTTGTACTGCCGAACAACCATCAGGGTAGCGGCAGGCGCCGTAGCCGTGGCAATGGCGCCCAGCGTGATTGCCTGCGCAATGGAGATCCGGTTCGGCATCAGGAAATGCAGACCGATCAAAGCAGCATCCACCAGAAGGGCAGCTACCAACGCCTGCACAACGCCGATGATGGCAGCCTGACGGCCGGTATGCTTCAGATCCTCCAGACGGAACTCATTGCCAATGGAAAAGGCAATAAAGCCCAGCGCCACTTCGGAAACCAGAGACAGTCTGCCGACTGCATCCGCCGTGGGAAAACCCAAACCCTCCACGCCAAGGGCGCCGAGACAATAAGGACCGATGAGAACGCCTGCCACCAGATAAGCGGTGACGGCGGGAAGTTTCCACTTTTTGAACACACGGGTCATGAGCAGACCCGCCAGCATAGCGATTGAAACAGATAATAAGGTTGCCATCGTAATCTCTTCCTCTGCGTGTTTTTTTCGCACCGTGCCCTAGTATACTCTATTCCAGCAAAAAATACTGCCCAAACTTTTGCATTTTTGCACAAATATATTGTTGATTTTTCGCCATTTTTTCCTTTTTCAATTCCATGTTTTCGTTACATGACTTTCTTTGCAAAATTACCACGAATAGACGCATTTTTTCGTGAATATTTCCAACATTGACAAGGCATCATTTTTCCGTTAATATGATAGCGGAACTTCCGCGACTGACGGATCATGTGGGGAACCACAGGGGAACGGAAGTTAATATTTGCCGACCGTCTGGGCAGTTCTATTTCAGGATAGAACTGCCCTTATTTTAATTATGAGGTGAAGGACATGGACATTTACAGCATCCGCAATACCGCCGAATATCTCAGCGGCAACGAATACCCCGGCCGCGGCGTTCTTCTGGGCAAGAGTCCCGAGGGCAAAGCCGTGCTGGCATATTTCATCATGGGCCGCAGCGAGAACAGCCGCAACCGCATCTTTACCGAAGAAGGCAAGGACGTCATCATCCATCCCTTTGACGCCAGCAAGGTGGAGGATCCTTCCCTGATCATCTATGCCCCCATCCGTGTTGTGGGCAGCGAAGTCATCGTCACCAACGGCGACCAGACCGATACGGTCCGGGATCACCTGCTGGACGGCGGCAACTTCTACACCGCTCTGCAGACCCGCTGCTTTGAGCCCGACGGTCCCAACTGGACGCCCAGAATCAGCGGCATCCTCCATCTGGGTACTGAAGAATTCGGTTATGAGCTGAGCATCCTGAAGAGCCGCGATGCTGAAGGCGAAGCCTGCAGCCGCTATTACTACACCTACACCGCCAAGGCCGGTCTGGGTCACCTGATCCACACCTACGAGGAAAACGGCAATCCCATCCCCACCTTCCAGGGTGAGCCCCGCCGCATGGCCGTTCCCAGCGATATCGACGCATTCACCGCCGAGATTTGGAACAGCCTCAATGAAAGCAACAAGATCTCTCTGTACGTCCGCTATCTGGATCCCGTCACCGGCGAATGCGAGAGCCGCATGATCAATAAGCACCTGCTGTAAGGAGGAAATACCATGACTGAATTCGAACTGAAATATGGCTGCAACCCCAACCAGAAGCCTGCAAAGCTCTATATGCATGACGGCAGCGAGCTGCCCTTCACCATTCTCAACGGCCGTCCCGGCTACATCAACTTCATGGATGCCCTGAACTCCTGGCAGCTGGTCAAGGAGCTGAAGGACGCCACCGGCATGGCCTGCGCCACTTCCTTCAAGCACGTTTCCCCCACCTCCGCCGCTGTGGGCAAGCCTCTCAGCGACGCGCTGAAGAAAGCCTGCTTCGTGGACGATATCCCCGAACTGGACGAGAATCCTCTGGCCTGCGCCTATGCCCGTGCCCGTGGCACCGACCGTATGTGCTCCTTCGGTGACTGGGTTGCCCTGTCCGATACCTGTGACGCCCTGACGGCAAAACTCATCGCCCGCGAGGTTTCCGACGGCGTTATCGCTCCCGCTTACACCGAGGAAGCGCTGGAGATCCTGAAGGCCAAGCGCAAGGGCAGCTACAATGTGGTTGCCATCAACCCCGACTTTGTTCCCGCTGAGATCGAAAACAAGCAGGTCTTCGGCATCACCTTCCAGCAGGGCCGCAACAACTTCAAAATCGGTGAGCATCTGCTGCAGAACATCGTCACCGACAGCAAGGAACTGCCCGAAAGCGCCAAGATCGACCTGATTGTTGCCCTGATCACCCTGAAGTACACCCAGTCCAACTCCGTTTGCTACGCTGTGGACGGTCAGGCCATTGGTGTCGGTGCCGGTCAACAGAGCCGTATCCACTGCACCCGTCTGGCGGGCTCCAAGGCCGATACCTGGTTCCTGCGCCAGCATCCCAAGACCTTGGCACTGCCCTTCCGTGCCGATCTGGGCCGCCCCAACCGGGATAACGTCATCGACGGTTATATCAACGGCAACGAAGAGGATGTCTGCGCCGACGGTATCTGGCAGAACTACTTCACCGAGCAGCCGGAACGCCTGACCGAAGAGGACAAGAAGGCATGGCTGGCCTCCCGCCAGAATGTGGCGCTGGGCTCCGACGCATTCTTCCCCTTCTCCGACAACATCAAGCGCGCTGCCGCTTCCGGCGTCAAGTACATTGCTGAACCCGGCGGCTCCATCCGTGACGATCTGGTCATCGAGGAATGCAACAACCGCGGCATCACCATGGCCTTCACCGGCATGAGACTGTTCCACCACTAATAGCAAAAAGTTGTGCCCCTTTTCCGGGGGGCACAACTTTTATTCTTTTCCAATACTCCGCAGCAGATCTTCCGGGGAAATGCAGAACAGCTTTGCGAGAGCCAGCAGATTGGTGGTACTGGGTTCTGAGGTGCCGTTCTCCCATTTGGACACGGCCTGCCGGGAAACGCCCAGCTGCTCCGCCACAAATTCCTGCGTCATGCCGCAGCGGATGCGATGCTCTTTGATCATCTCTCCCAAAGACTTGCGGACGTTCTGGGTCTCCGCATTGGTTCTTCCATCGTTCAGGTATTTTCGCAAAGCACGGATCAGAAGTACCACCAGATAGATGGCCACACCGTATACCGCCAGATTAACCAGAAGAATAACGCCTCCAAAGAAAATCCCAGAGAACACACTCGCACTTGCGGCAGCAGGTTCCACAACCATATGATCAACTCCTTTCCACGCTCATTCTACCAAAAACTGCCGGTTGCGTCCACCAACCATGGCGCAACCGGCAGTTGCTATGCTCAGCCGTGATTGTAAATCCGTTTTTCCAGTGCAAAGATTCGCTGAGAGAACGCACCAACCGGTGTATTCTCCAGATTTTCCCGGTAGATCTCCATCTTGGCGTCAATGTTGTCGATGTAGCACAGCAGCTCCGCTTCAGCGCACTGGGGCAGCACCGCAGCGCCAAATTCCGGCTGTCCGTGATGGGAGAGGATCATGTGCTGCAGCAGAACGGACTTTTCCTCGGGAACACCCAATTCTCTGCAAACCTCGGAAACCTCCTGTGCGCCCATGACCAAATGGCCCAGCAGCTGACCCTTGGCGGAATACTCTGTGACGATTCCCAGCTGAGAGGTAACAAACTCCTCCATTTTGGAGAAATCATGGAGCAGAGTGCCTGCCAGCAGCAGATCCCGGTCGATGATGGAAGAATAGAGCTTCGCCAGAAATCCCGCCAGTTCCAGCATATAGGAGGTGTGCATCAGCAGACCGCCCACAAAGCTGTGGTGCACGCTCTTGGCAGCGGGCAGCTTCCGGAAATTCTCCCCATGACGGTGCAGGAACTCCTGACACACCGCCCGGTAATCACCGTCCGCAATCGAATCCACCACAGACTGCACCCGGGCATAAGCTGCCTGCAGATCCAGAGGTGCCGTGGGCACCAGATCCGCCGTGTCATAGACATCCTGCTCTGTAGCCAGCCGGATGCGCTCCACCTTGATCTGGGGCATCCCCTTGAATTCCTGCATGACACCCTGTACCTTGACCACTTTTCCGTCATCGGCAGGGCCAAGGGGGCCGGGATAATCCCAGACCTTACACTCCACCATCATGGATGCATCGGCCAGATGGGCTGCCAGATAGGGTTTTCCGGAGTTGGTCACTTTATTGGATGCATTATTCAGAATAAAAAAACCGGTGAAGCTGTCACTGTAGTTCAGTTCGGATAGTTTCATAGCAACCTCATACAAAAATAGATTTGATTTATTATACAATAATCTAAGTCCAAACTCAATGGTTCTGTGATACAATAAGGAAAAAAGCAAAAGGAGTGATACCATGAAGCTGCTGTTCAAGGGCGGTACGATCGTATCCGGAGAACGCACCCAGAAGCTGGATCTGCTGGTAAACGGCGAAGTCATAACTGAATTGGGTGATAATCTGATTTGTCCCGATGCAAAAGTGATCGATGTCAGCGGGAAGCTGCTGTTCCCCGGTTTTATTGACGCCCATACCCATTTTGATCTGGATGTCTGCAATACCACCACTGCCGATGATTTCGAAACCGGCACCCGGGCAGCCATCCGCGGCGGCACCACCATGGTCATCGACTTCGCCTGCCCCAACAAGGGGGAAACACTGGACTACGGCCTGCAGCTGTGGCATAAAAAAGCCGATGGAAAAAGCAGCTGCGACTACGGCTTCCACATGACCATCGATGACTGGAACGAGGGAATTAAAGCGGAAATTCCCGCCATGGTGGAAGCCGGTATCCCCAGCTTTAAGATGTACATGACCTATCCTGCCATGATGATCGGTGACCGGGACATGTTCTGCGCCCTGCAGGAGCTGGGGAAATACGGCTGTATTGCCGGTGTCCACTGCGAAAATTCCGGCGTGATCGATGCCCTCATCGCGCAGTCCAAGGAGAGCGGCGACCTCTCCCCCGCCAGCCATCCTGCCACCCGTCCCAATGCACTGGAAGCTGAGGCGGTAGCCAGCCTGCTCCGCATGGCACAGGTGGCGAATGTGCCGGTGATCATCGTCCATCTTTCCACCAAAGAAGCACTGGAGGAAGTACGAATCGCCCGCCAACGGGGACAAACGGTCTATGTGGAGACCTGCCCCCATTACCTGCTGCTGGATGACAGCCGCTATGAACAGCCGGAGTATCGGGAAGCGGCAAAATATATCTGCGCGCCCCCTCTGCGGAAGCAGGCCGATCAGGAGGCGCTCTGGAAGGGGCTGGCAGACGGCACGGTGCAGACCGTTGCCACCGATCACTGCAGCTTCACTCTCGCGCAAAAGGATGCGGGAAAAGACGATTTTACCAAAATCCCCGGCGGTATGCCCGGTGTGGAGAGCCGCGGCATCCTGCTGTGGTCGGAGGGCGTGGTCAAGGGCCGGCTGACTGCCGAGCAGATGTGCCGGGTACTCTCGGAAAACGCCGCGAAGCTCTATGGCGCATATCCCCGGAAAGGCGTACTGGCCGTGGGCAGTGACGCCGATATCGTGGTCATTGACCCTAATGCCAAGGGCCTGCTGACTGCAGCGGATCAGGCTGCCAATGTGGACTACTGCCCCTATGAGGGCCGGGAGACCTCCGGCGCCATTGAACAGGTTTATCTCCGCGGGCAGCTGGCGGTAAATCAGGGAGAGATTTTGACAGGCCCGATTGGAACGTATATCCCCAGAAAGAAATAAAGAGACGGATTGCCACGGCTCCTTCGGAGCCTCGCAATGACACCGTTGTTTGCTGGTCATTGCGAGGAGCGGAGCGACGCGGCAATCCGTTTCTCTATTTTGTATTATTCGTACAGCGGATATTTGTCGGTCAGGGCGACCACTTCGCGCTTGATTTCTTCCGCGTCATGGTCAAAGTCCTTGGCGGCCTTGCAGATCAGCTCGCCGATGACCTTCATGTCCTCCTCCTTCATGCCGCGGGTGGTAACGGCAGGCGTACCGATGCGAACACCGGAGGTGTAGGCAGGCTTCTGGGGGTCATTGGGAATGGAGTTTTTGTTGACGGTGATGTGTACCTCGTCCAGACGGGTCTCCAACTCCTTGCCGGTGACGCCCAGGCTCCGCAGATCGGCAACCATCAGGTGATTGTCGGTACCGCCGGTGACCAGATCCATGCCGTTGTCCATGAGGCTCTTTGCCAGTGCCTTGGCGTTGGCGACGATCTGTGCGGCGTAGGCCTTGAATTCGGGGGTGTTGGCTTCCTTCAGGCAGACAGCCTTGGAGGCGATGACGTGCATCAGAGGGCCGCCCTGGGTACCGGGGAACACGCCGGAATTCAGCTTCTTGGCGTACTCGGGATTGTTGGTCATGATCAGACCGCCGCGGGGACCGCGGAGGGACTTATGGGTGGTGGTGGTGACCACATCGGCGTATTCCACGGGGCTCATATGCTGACCGCCGGCGACCAGACCGGCAATATGGGCCATATCGACCATGAACATGGCGCCGTGCTTGTGGGCGATCTCACCCATTACCTTGAAGTCGATGGCTCTGGGATAGGAGGAAGCGCCGGCTACCAGCATCTTGGGCTGGTTCTTCTTCACCAGATCCTCCACGAAATCATAGTCCAGATATCCGGTTTCGGGATCCACGCCGTAGCCGATGGCGTTGTAATACTTACCGGAGAGGTTCACGGGAGCGCCGTGGGTCAGATGACCGCCGCAGGCCAGATTCATACCCACCAGCGTATCACCGGGCTGCAGCAAAGCTGCATAGACAGCCAGATTGGCCTGTGCGCCGGAATGAGGCTGCACGTTGGCATATTCCACACCAAACAGATCTTTGGTTCTCTGGATGCAGATGCGCTCGATATCGTCCACATGGACACAGCCGCCGTAGTAACGCTTGCCGGGCAGACCTTCGGCATACTTGTTGGTCAGAATGGTGCCCATGGCGGCGATCACTGCGGGGGAGGCGATGTTTTCGGAGGCGATCAGCTCGATGTTGCGGCGCTGACGGGTCAGCTCGTCACTCATAAGACCGGCGATCTCCGGATCATAGTCCTTCAGAAAGCAAATGGTGTGTGCGTTGTTCTTATACATGATACAGTCCTCATTTCTGTTTATATACATACAAAAAACCCGGCAGAACTCTGCCGGGACAAAAGCCGAATTTCCCCCTATCGGGAAATCGCTCTGTCCTTTTGCCTGAGAGATTCGGCTCACGCCTTGCACCTTCGGCACCCATCTGAAATGGGGTTCTCCAGAGTTCCTGTTCCGGCAGTCGGTTTCCCTTCAGCCGGAAGTCATTGGGTAGTATTACCTTGTATCGCTATTATATCCGTTTTTCTGTGAATGTCAACTGTCCGCGACAGGAATACGAATTCTTTGTGGAAAATCCAACAAAAACCGCGGCAGTAAAACGCTTTAGCTGTGGGATTTATGCAAGATTATCGGTAAATTTATCCTGTTATCGGCAAAAGACTTCCCATGCGGAAACACGAATGGAAATGCTGTCATTGCGAGGAGGATTTCGTAAGAAATCTGACGCGACAATCCGTTCTCCCGAATTGTTCTGAACATCAGCCATTCCTGTGCAATTTCTGAAGCATTTGGGTACGGATTGCCACGGCTTCTTGCGAAGCCTCGCAATGACAACTCTACTTGGTTTTGCATGACCGCTTATTCAGCACTTACGCAAGGGGAGGCTTTGGTGCGGCTCTTACTCCAGTTTATCGTCCAGATAATCGAATTCATGCTCTGCATACGTTTCATCGTCTATAAAATAGTCTTCCGCTTCTCTCTGTGCTTTGATCAAAATCTTTCTTGCCTGTCCGTAGTTCAGGTCATCAATTTCGGCAATTGCCAAAGAGACAGCATTAAAAAGACTTGTGTAGTATTTTGGAAGTGTCATGACAATTCTCCTTGTTGCACGTTTGTTGTACTATAATATTACATAATTTCAGAGCATTTTGCAATACGATAATATTACAAATTGTATTGCGAGGTTGTTATGAAAAAATTCCAAATCCCCAATATTCCCCCAACATCCAACAAAAGCATTCGGTTCCCCAATGATTTAATTGAACAGATTGAAGACGCCATCCGTGGGAAAGACTGTACCTTCTCCGCCTTTGTGGTGGAAGCTGTGCGTGTTGCGCTGGAAAACCTGAAGGAAGAGTAAGCACCCAAGGCTCCCCTTGAGAGGAGCTGTCAGGCGCAACCTGACTGAGAGGTGTGTGCAGGAAGTTCCCTTTCACCTCTCCGAGCCGCTTTGCGGCCCACCTCCCCTCAAGGGGAGGCTTTTTTCATATATTTAACGGGTCAGCCGGAATTCCGGCTGACCCGTCGTTTTTATGCCACCGGCATGAAGATCTCCGCCTTGAAGAAATCTCCGTCCACGGTCAAAGAGAACTGTCCGTTCTGCAGCACCGTCAGACTTCTGGCAATGTTCAATCCCAGACCGGTACCCTCCGTATGGCGGGAGCTGTCACCGCGGACAAACCGTTCCATTAGCTCTTCCGCATCCACATTCAGCGGCTCCCGGGAGATATTCTTCACCGCAATCACCACACGGTTTTCAAATTTCTGCGCCGTCACATAGACCCGTGTCCCCGGCAGAGCGTATTTCACCACATTGTTCAGCAGATTATCCATGATCCGCCACATGAGCTTGCCGTCTGCCAGAATGGACAGATCTCCCCGCTGGCTGACAACGATCTCCAGCTTTCCGGCCTCCAGCCGATCCCGGTATTCCTCCACAGACTGGTTGATCAGCTCCATCACACTGGTTGGTTTCAGCTCCACAGCCATATTACCCGTGGATGCCTTGGAGGCCTCCACCAGATTTTCCGTCAGCTTTTTCAGTCGCTTGGACTGGCGATCCAGCACCTCCAGATACTGAATGCCCTCCGCCTCCGTGTGGGGCTTCTGCAGCAGATCCACATAGTTGACAATGGAGGTCAGGGGTGTTTTAATGTCATGGGACACGTTGGTGATCAGTTCGGTTTTCAGCCGCTCCGATTTCATCTGCTTTTCCACGGCTCTGCCCATGCCAATGGAGATGGCATTGAGGTTTTCACCATGGTTTTTGAAATCCCAGTACATATGGGCCGTGTCCACCTGATGCTCCAGATCGCCCTCTGCCAGAGCCCTGGCAGACTTCTGCAAAATCCGCATCTGCGCCGCAGCCCAGATCAATACGCCAAGCAGGGCTCCGTTGAAGATCAGCAGCGCCATGATCGGGAATTCCGGCGACCATGTATTTACAAGCCAGATCAGCAGCAGAAGCTCGATAAACAGAACTCCCACCGCAGTCAACGCTGCCCTAGGCACCATACCAATGGCACAGAACCCCCGGATGGATGCGCCAAACAGGGCACTGAAGCATTTGGCAATGAACCGGAAGATGTGATAGCACAGGGTGCTGCGCCACAGTGTGCCCAGCTTGATTCGCAGCACAAAGGTCAGCAGCAGCTCCACCACCACTACACCGCAGCCCGCAGCGCCAGCAGACAGCACGATCATGGCTAAATACCATTCCCAGACACTCAAATAACCATAAGGCCAGAGATCCGATGCCACAATTATCAGACCGATAATCCCGACCACTGCCCAGAAGGCAGCAAACAAGTGGATCTCCAGCGGGATTTTTTCAAGCGCAGTCCTCTTTGCCTGCTCCAGTCCGGGTCTGCGTCCGCTCTGGATACACAGGAAGATCACAGCTGCCAACAGGCCCACGGCGCAGATGCCAAGCACCACCGGCATTCTTTCACCCAGCCAGACCATTTCCCGATACAGCTCATAACTCTGACCGATGCGATCATCGAATTTCGTCAGCTTCTGCGGCAGCAGGAGCAGAACCTGATAGGTGCGGCTTGCATCCGTGATTGGTTCTCCCATTTCTTCGGGTTCTTGCCAAGTACCGTGATTGCTGTAACTGTACTCATTTGCCCACCACGTCCCATCCTCTGTTTCGCCGAAATAGTAATCAATTACGTAGACATTTTCCAGAAAGGTTCCGGCCTCACCCAAACGCATGGAATAGTTGTATTCGTGCAGATAGAAATTGTCCGCCAGATTGTCGGGAACATCCAGATCCATACCTTTTACATAACTCTCCAGCACCTCACCGGATTCTTCCTCCAGAATGATGAAACGAAGATCGGAATCCTCCAAAAGACGCTCCCACGCATCCCATGTGGGATTGCTCCGGAACTGGGTAATGATGTCATAAGAACGTAACTTCACCTGTTCCGCACACCGCCAGTCAGTCTGAAACACATGCTCCGGATCGTAATACCCATAGCCCAGATTGAGGCCTGTGACCATGGCGGAGAAAAATCCCCCCGCCAGACACAGAACCACCAAAATCCATGCCAGTAATTTAAAATACCACGCACTTGCTTTGTATTGCATGATTGACCTCCTCAAATAAGGACTGTACCAAGCCTCCCCTGTGCAATGGGAGGTGGGCAGGCGTAAGCCTGCTCGGAGGGGTTGTTGCGTTTCCGCATTTGTTTTCGACAAATACAAAAGGTTATTTGCACAATCCCTCAGGCAAATTGTTCCTTCGTCACAATTTGCCAGCTCCCTTTACACAAGGGAGCCTTATATGCTGCTGTGCTTTTTACGCTTCCTTCCCATCCTTTGCAAACTTATACCCCTGACCCCAGACGACCTTGATATACCTCGGTTCCGACGGGTTGATCTCCAGCTTTTCCCGCAGGTGCCGGATATGTACCGCCACCGCCGCCTCGGAGCCTGCCCCCGTCTCATTCCAGACTGCTTCATAGATTTTGGCGGAGGAGAATACCTTGCCGGGGTTCTGCATCAAAAGCTTCAGAATGCCATATTCGCTGGGCGTCAAGCTCACGGGATCACCGTCTACAGTTACGGTTCTGGAAGGGTCATCCAGACTGACCGCACCAATGGTAATGACCTCCGGAGACTTGTTCTGGCTGCCCAGAGATGTATACCGCCGCAGCTGAGATCGCACCCGGGCCAGCACCTCCATGGGATCGAAGGGTTTTGTGATATAATCATCGGCGCCGATGTTCAGACCCAATATCTTATCACTGGTCTCGGATTTCGCCGTCAGCAGGATAATTGGCACATTGCTGACCTCCCGCAGACGGGCAGTAGCGGCAATACCGTCCATTTCCGGCATCATAATATCCATCAAAATCAGCTGAATGTTTTCCCGGCGGGTGATCTCCAGTGCTTCCTTTCCGGTATAGGCGGCAAACAGACGGTAATCCTCGCTGGACAGATAGATTTTCAAGGCAGCTACGATGTCGCGATCATCGTCGCAAATCAGAATATTGTACAATGCTCTCACCTCTGCCTTTATTTTAGCAGAATAGAATTTAAGAATAAAGAGCATAGTTTTTTAAGAAATCATAAAGGTGTTTTTTGTTTTTCCTTTCAGGATTATTTCTATTGCCTAACAACAAAATTTGTAATAAAATGGAAATAACCAAGGGATTGGTTTAGAATAAACGAGAAGGTGAATTCATGTGTATCCTGATCGCGGAAGATGATCAGCGGCTGGCACAAAGCTTACAGCAGATCCTGTCCGATGCGCAATATGAGACCGTCTGCGTTTCTGACGGCAATGATGTCCTGCAGGAAGCCCTCCGGCATTCCTATCAGTTGATTCTACTGGATGTCATGCTCCCCAACCGCAGCGGTTTTTCCGTAGTCAGAGAGCTGCGCCGCCTTCGGGATCAGACACCGATCCTGATGCTGACCGGACTGGACTCCGTTGCCAACAAGATCGAGGGACTGGACGCCGGCGCCGATGACTATATGACGAAGCCTTTTTCCGCAGATGAGCTGCTGGCCCGCATCCGCGCATTGCTCCGCCGCAGCAATGCAGGGCAGAAAAAAGAGCTTCGATTTGGGGATCTGACCTATCAGCCGGATCGTGCCTCCCTCACCTGCGGCGACCGGGAGATCCGTCTGAACTTCAAGGAAGCGGAGATCATCAAGCTGTTTTTGTCCATGCCGCAGACAATCATCTCCAAGGAAGAGCTGATTCGCAAGGTCTGGGGCTATGCCTCCTCCACCTCTGACAATAATGTGGAGGCCTATATCTCCTTCCTGCGGAAAAAGCTGAACCTTTTGGAGTCCCGCGTATCCATCATCGCCATCAAGAAGCAGGGCTACAAACTGGATACCACTGAGTGACAAAACGCTATCCCCATTCACCGGGGATAGCGTTTTTGATTTTTCTATTCCGGAAAACTTCGTTCTGCTTCCAGCCGCAGCATCCGGTTCAGATAGACCTTATGCGCCACAGCAATAATGGCATTACGCAAAATCGCCTTCTCTTTGGAGTTCTCCTCACCCACAATATCCATTTCCCTTTTCTGCTCAAATACATATTCCAACACATTCCGCAGCTCCAGCCGAAAATAATCATACGCCCGCTGTGAGGGATAGGTCATCTGCTGGAGTTTGATCAGCACCTGCAGATCCTCCATGGACAGCACCGCCTTGACCACCGCAATAAAAAACAGATAGGCGATCTGCTCTCTGCCATACTGTTTTTTTACCGGATTGGAAATCAGGCCTTTTTTTACATAATTGCTGATCATGGACGTAGTCAGCCCAAACCCCGGCAAGGGTTCCAGATATTCATTGATATACCGGCAGACCTGATCCAGAAACAGTCCCACATCCGGGATTTCCGAATAGGACGGCAAAGAAAACTGCAGCACCGAATGATCCGGTTGATACATGATACCGCCTCCATCTCCTTTTCTTTCAGAATCAGTATACCGCAACTTTGTCACAAGGTCAACAAAAACTATTTATCGGTTTTTAAAAAACTCTTGACGGCACAGAGGATCTGGTGTAAAATACCAAACAGCAAGTTCTGGATAACCGATTGGGAGTGCAATTATGAAATATAAAATCGTAGCCGATTCGTCATGCAACTTGTACCAGCTGCCGGATGTGGCCTTTGAAGCGGTACCCTTAAAGATTCGCAGCAGTGACCGGGAGTACATCGATGATGAAACCCTCGATATCGGCGATATGGTCGCCACTCTGAAGGCACAGAAATCCGCCGCCTCCACCTCCTGTCCCAATATGATGGAATGGCTGGATGCCTTCGGTGATGCAGAACAGGTATTTGCTGTAGCGATAACCAGCCAACTCTCCGGCTCCTACAACGCGGCACTGCAGGCTGCCCATGATTTCAAACAGGAGGATCCCGACCACCGGATCATGGTGATCGATACCCTTTCGGCGGGCCCGGAGCTGCAGCTGATCATCGAAAAACTGCGGGAGTGCATTCTGGCCGGCGGCACCTTTGAGCAGATCCGCACCACTGTCCGCAATTATTCCAAACACACCCACCTGCTGTTTTCTTTGCAGTCGCTGGATAACTTCGCCAAAAATGGCCGCTGCAGTATGGCCCTCGCTAAAATGGTCGGTGTTCTGGGAATCCGGGTTGTCGGCAAAGCCAGCGACGAAGGCACACTGGAGCCGTTGGCCAAAGTACGCGGTGAGCAGAAGGCACTGGAAACCCTGCTGAGCGAGCTGGCAAGAGGTAATTTCCGCGGCGGCAAAGTCCGCATTGCCCACTGCTTTAACCTGAAATCCGCGGAAGCTCTGAAGAAAATGATTCTGGACTGCTACCCTGGCAGTGATATTGAGATCGTCTCCTGCGGCGGTCTTTGCAGCTATTATGCTGATCTGGGCGGCCTGCTGGTGGCCTACGAAGACGGCGACAGGTAAATATGTACAACCGGAGACATCACGATGTCTCCGGTTTCGTCTTGTAAAACGACAACCACGGGCTATGCCCGTGGCTCTAAAAAGGTTATACCTATGAGTAGTCCCGCCGCAGCGGGAGCCTCCCTCTGACGAGGGAGGTGGATTTTGCGAAGCAAAAGACGGAGGGAGAGAAAACGTTAAAG
>JAZSCX010000009.1:0-47412 GCA_045530865.1 Candidatus Avilachnospira sp. | reverse complement strand
GGGCCTGTTGCAAAATAGACTTTTCTGAAAAACACCCTAATATTTTAGCGGTAGGAACCACGATTTGTTCGTGACTCCTACCGCTATTTCTAACTTTTAGAAAGGGACATTTTTGAAAAACCGCATTTTGCAACAGAACCTTTTTTATTAGCCTTCCAGCAATGTAATGCCGGCTTTAACTCTGGCAATAGACTCTTCCTTGCCAAGGATTGCGCACAGCTCCGTAGCACCGCCGGGGGTGGAGGCCTTGCCGGAGACAGCAACACGCAGGGGCCACAGGATCACAGAATTCTTCAGACCCAGTTCGGCTGCCAATGCAACCAGTGATTCATACAGTGCTTCATTGGTCCAGGTCTGCAGATTTTCCAGAACGGGGAGGACGGCCTGCAGGGATGTCAGGGAGTTCTCCAGATTGGTCTTGGACTTCTTATGAACGTACAGCTCCGTTTCATATGCAGGGAGCTTGTCCAGGAAATCCACGCGCTCCGGCAGATCAGACAGAATCTCACAGCGAGACTGCACCAGTGCCGCCACAGCTTTCAGATCAATGGCAGGACAGGAAATTGCCTGCTTGAGCCACGGCTCTGCTTTTGTATAGAATTCTTCGGGGGAAAGATTCTTAATATACTCGGCGTTCATCCATTTCAGCTTGACGATGTCAAAGACGGCAGGGGACTTGGAAATACCGGAGATATCAAAAGCCTCCACCAGCTCATTCAGGGTGAAGAACTCCTTCTCGGACAATTCGCCCTTGGGTGACCAGCCCAGCAGCGCTACATAGTTGAGCACCGCATCAGTCAGGAAGCCCTGTGCGATCAGATCCTCATAGCTGGGATCACCATGACGCTTGGACATCTTGTGCTGCGCATCACGCATGACAGGGGAACAGTGGACGTACGTGGGGATTTCCCAGCCAAATGCTTCATAGAGCAGATTGTACTTGGGTGCGGAGGACAGGTATTCGCTGCCGCGGACCACATGGGTGATGCCCATCAGGTGATCATCGATGACGTTGGCGAAATTGTAGGTAGGCAGGCCGTCACGCTTCATCAGAACCTGGTCATCCAAAGTGCTGTTTTCCACGGTGATATCACCGAAGCTGGCATCATGGAAGGTGGTGGAGCCGGATTCGGGAATTCTCTGGCGAACAACATAGGGTCTGCCGGCCTTCCGCATAGCCTCGGCTTCTTCTGCGGGAAGATCACGGCAGGGATCGGCCGCACGGTTGAAATCACCGGAATCCTCTTCGGATTCGGTTTTTTCGCAGAAGCAGTAATAAGCGCCGCCCTTCTGCACCAGCAGATCGGCATATTTTCCATACAGGCCACGGCGTTCCGTCTGAACATAAGGGCCGGTGGGGCCGCCCACATCGGGACCTTCGTCATGGGTCAGGCCGCACTCTGCCATGGTTTTATAGATGACGTCAACGGCACCTTCGACCAGTCTGCCCTGATCGGTATCTTCAATGCGCAGAATAAAAGTGCCGTCCTGATGGCGGGCGATGAGCCAGGTATACAAAGCAGTCCGCAGATTGCCGACATGCATATAGCCGGTGGGACTGGGCGCAAAGCGGGTACGGACTTTTCCGCGGGGAATGCGGGCTTCCAGTTCTTCAAAGAAATCCATTTGGTTTTCCTCCATATTTATTCTCATGGAATATAATATATTTTATTTTGCCGTCCGTCAATGATTTATTGCGAAATCAGTTGTTTTGTGTTATGATGTATAAAACTCTGACCATACAGAAAAGAGAGGTTATTATGGAAGCTAAAAAACGCATTTTTTCCGGTATTCAGCCCAGTGGTGAACTGACCCTGGGATCTTATATGGGCGCCATCAAAAACTGGGTGAATTTGCAGCATGAATATGAGTGCCTGTTCTGCATCGTGGATATGCACGCCATTACGGTCCGGCAGGTTCCAGCCGATCTTCGCCGCCGTTCCGTGTCTCAGTTGGCACAGTATATTGCCTGCGGTCTGGATCCCGAAAAGAATATCATGTTCATCCAGAGCCATGTGCCCCAGCATGCGGAACTGGCATGGGTTCTCAATTGCTATACCATGCACGGCGAGCTGGGCAGAATGACCCAGTTCAAGGATAAATCCGCCAAGCATGCGGATAATATCACCGCGGGCCTGTTTACCTATCCCGTGCTGATGGCAGCTGATATTCTGCTTTATCAGGCCGATCTGGTTCCCGTAGGTGCCGATCAGATGCAGCATGTGGAACTGTGCCGCGATATTGCCAACCGTTTCAACTATCATTTCCCGGATACCTTTACCATTCCCGAGGCCTTCATCCCCAAGATGGGCGCCCGTGTCATGAGCTTGGGTACCCCGGAAAACAAGATGTCCAAATCCGAGCCTGACGGCTGCGTATTCCTGATGGATTCTCCCGAGGACATTATGCGGAAATTCAAGCGTGCTGTCACCGACTGTGAAACTGCAGTGAAATACGATATGGTCAACAAGCCCGGTATTTCCAACCTGCTGAGCATCTACTGTGCCGCCACCGGTAAGACCATTGCCGAAGCGGAAGCAGAATTTGAAGGTCAGGGCTACGGCATCTTTAAGCCTGCTGTCGGTGAAGCGGTAGTGGAGCTGCTGCGTCCCATCCAGGACGAAGCCAACCGTCTCATGAAGGACAAGGCCTATCTGGAAAGCATTTATCAGGAAGGCGCCGCCAAGGCCCAGTATCTTGCCAACAAAACCCTGCGCAAGGTTTATAAGAAAGTCGGATTTGTTTCCGCAAAATGAGGTGAAATTCTATGCCGGAGATGCAGTTTATTTTAAAACTCATCGGCGCACTGATCGTTGCCGTCCTGATTTCATTTGGCGCTACCCCCCTTGTAAAGAACCTTGCCTATAAAGTCGGCGCCATTGATGTGCCCAAGGACAACCGCCGGATGCATAAGACGCCCATTCCCAGATTGGGTGGTCTTGCGATCTTTATCGCGTTTCTGTTTTCGGTGATCATTTTTGCCGACATTGATAGGCAAATGCAGGGTATCCTGTTGGGTGCTATTATGATCGTCGTACTGGGCGTGATGGATGACATCATGACCTTGCGGGCATTACCGAAGTTTTTGGTGCAGATCGCCGCAGCGGGCGTGGTGGTGTATCACGGCTGTACGATCCAGTTCTTTTCCAATCCCAATGTGTTCAGCGACGTGGCCTACATCAATCTTGGCTGGCTTGCAACACCGGTGACCATCATCTGGATCGTTGCTATTACCAATGCAGTCAATTTCATCGATGGTCTGGATGGTCTGGCTGTTGGTGTTTCTGCGATTTCTACGGCATCTTTGCTGATCATCGCCCTGATGGTTTCGGAAATGTCTGTTTCCATCGTACTGGCAGCTCTTCTGGGCGCCTGTCTGGGCTTTATTCCCTATAACAAGAACCCTGCCAAGATCTTTATGGGTGACACCGGCGCCACCTTCCTTGGGTTTATTCTGGCCTGCCTTTCCATTCAGGGCCTGTTTAAGCTCTACGCCATCATTTCTTTTGCCGTTCCGTTTTTAATTCTGGGTGTCCCTATTTTTGATATCTGTTTCGCATTCCTGCGCCGGATTGCAAAGGGACAAAACCCCATGGTGGCTGACCGCGGTCATGTCCATCACAGGCTCATCGACATGGGCTTTAACCAGAAACAAGCTGTTGCCATTGCCTATATGCTGACAGCTATTCTGGGGCTGGCTGCTGTGCTGCTCACAACCTCCGGTGAATTGAAAGCACTCATTCTGATCGGTGCGGTCATTATCGTCGGCGCTATTGGCATGCGCATTATTTTCAAGCGCCATCCCGCAGAAACCGAGAACGAAATACACACTGAGGAAAGACAACATGAAAAGAATTAAAGTGATGTCCATATTCGGAACCAGACCTGAAGCCATCAAAATGGCACCCCTGGTCAAGGAACTGGCTGCCTGCGATGATCTGGAGAGCATTTGCTGTCTCACCGGTCAGCACCGGGAAATGCTGGATTCCGTCATGGAAATTTTTGACCTGCAGGGCGATTTTGATCTGAATATTATGGAAAAGCGGCAGACGCTGTCTACCATCACCACCAAAACCCTGCTGGGCATGGAGCAGGTGATGCAGCAGTGCAGACCGGATATGATTCTGGTTCACGGCGATACCTCCACCACCTTTGCCGGTGCTCTTGCCGCCTTCTATCATCAAGTGCCAGTGGGCCATGTGGAGGCCGGTCTTCGTACATGGGACAAATATTCTCCGTTCCCGGAGGAAATGAACCGTACACTTGTGGGCGATATTGCGGAGCTTCACTTTTCTCCCACAAAGGCCAATGCTGATAACCTGCGCCGTGAAGCCATCGGCGGAGAGATCTTTATCACCGGCAACACAGCCATCGATGCCATGCGATATACCGTTCAGAAGGATTATCGTTTTAACACTGACATTCTCAACCAGCTGGATTTTGAAGGCCGCCGCGTGATCGTGGTCACCTGCCACCGTCGGGAGAACTACGGTGAACCCATGGAGCAGATCATGACTGCCATCGCCGAGGTCGTTCGACTGCATCCCGATGTGGATGTTGTCTATCCGGTTCACCTCAGCCCTGTTGTGCGGGAGTGTGCCGCCAAGTATCTGGGCGGTAAAGAGCGGATCTACCTGATCGATCCGCTGGATGTGCAGGAAATGCACAATTTGATTGCCCGCTGCTACATGGTTATGACAGACTCCGGCGGCCTGCAGGAGGAAGCGCCCGCACTTGGCAAGCCCGTTCTGGTTATGAGACGCGAAACAGAACGTCCGGAAGCCATTGCTGCCGGTACCGCCAGACTGGCCGGTGTTTGCTATGAGGACATTCTGGCAGAGGCAAACCGTCTGCTGGACAGCGAAGAAGCATATTCGGCCATGGCAAAAGCCGTCAACCCCTACGGCGACGGCTATGCCTGCAAACGAATTGCACAGGCGATCCGATATCATTTTGGTCTGACTTCGGACAAGCCCGAAGATTTTAACGGTTGACGGGAAAGGAGACTGCCATGCCACCGCAAAAACGATCCGGAAAAGCTGCATGGGCAGTCTTCGCAGCACTTGCCGCTGTTGCATTGCTGCTCGTTCTGTTTTTCCTGACCCAGAAGCCTTCCGGGCAAAAAGATGGTATTGTTCTGCCGGAACCGCCGGATACACCGCAGCAGGGTACCATTTCCGAACCAGGCATAGAGGACGAGCCGAATAACAGTCAGTTTCTTGAGGTTACAAACAGAAATGTTCTGGCGGCACTTCAGTCTCTGAGCCGCCCCGCCGCATACCAGCAGATATATAAAGTTTCTGTGGGCACAGATGATGCAGCTTATGTATATCAGGTTATGCTTTGGGTCAAGGGTGCGCTTCTGCATGCGGAGATCTCCGACGGAACACAGGTTCGCAGTGTGATTTCTGACGGAAACACCGCTTATATCTGGTATGACAACGATCAATCCGCTATCTCTGTGACACTTGAGCAGGGAATGGGCACAGAAGATCTGCTGGGCCTTCCCGATTTCGACTCCTATTTGACCCTGTCACAGGATGAAGTGGCCGATTCGGAGTATCTGTTTCTGGAGGATGCACAGATTCCCTGTATTTATGTTTGCGCACAACAGGATTCCCAATATTCATCCCGGTACTGGATCAGTCTGAATACCGGTTTGTTGTTCCGTTCTGATGTTCTGGAAAACAGCAACCGGGTTTACGAGATCAGGCAGCAGCTGTATGAAACACTGGCATTGGAGGATGAGACATTCAATGATCGTTTTCTCCTGCCCGACGGTTCCGACCCCTTTACTGCTGCATCAAAAATGCTGCAGCCATAATTAGGATCGGGAAATAGTCCTCCTCATCGCAATCGATCACAAGCAATATTACAATGCACAATAGCAGCAAATCGCCCAGATCCAGACCGAACAGGCCTTTCTGATCCCGGCAATTCTGCTGTTGTGCAATTTCTCTTTTTTCCTGTTGCTCTTCACATACCACCGCAGGTTCACTGATGACCGGTTTGCAGGTTTCTGAAATATCCGGAACGGAATACCGCTCGTATGTACCGTTCTGCCCCTGAACATATCGGTTATACATGGACATCGCCCTCCTGCACTGATGGATGTATTGCCGTACCATTTCGCATAGCTGCACCCGCCAGCCTGGAAATATGAGACAGCTGCATAGCGCGTTCCAACCGCGCCTGCCTTCTGGGATTCAAATAGGGGAGTAATGCACGGATCAGCGTCTGCTGCTGCTTATCCTTTGTTTCCGTCTGCTGAAGCACCTGGGATACCTGCTGCATCATTTGCTGCGGCATTTCCTGTGTCAGTAAATCCGGGATCTGACCGGATAAACCCAAAGACGCCGCAATGTCCATGATTTGTTTCATTGCTCCGGGATCATTCATGATCTCCTCCAGTTTTTTTCCGATATTATCCAAGCTTATTTCCGATTTCCCGCAGAGTGTCCTGCACTTGTTTTGAATCCATTGCCGGCTGCAGCAGCTGCCTTGCTTTTGTATAATCGCCGCATTGGATGGCTTTCATCACTTGTTCCATCAGAACTCCGTTTTGTTCGTTGAGCATTCGGATCAATGACTGTGCCTCCGGCATGTATTTAACCGCGTCCGTCTTCTGTTGAGAAAATGACTTCATGGCACGAAGGTCCGCTTCCATGGTTTTCCTCCTTTCGCAGCATGCATTTCTGCAAATCTTTCCGGTATTATCTTATGCCGCAGATGAAAATAGGTGACTGATTTGAACATCCTTGTGTTTTCCGATACCCATCGAAATACTGAACCCATGCTCCACGTGATCGAGCAGGAAACACCCGATCATGTGATCCATTTGGGAGACCACATGCGGGATGCAGAAGAAATACAGCGCAGATTTCAGATGCTTCCGGTTCTCTCCGTAAAAGGAAACTGTGATTTTGAACCGGACGGAAGAGAGCAGGTCCTTGCCGAGTTCTGCGGAATCCGCATCCTTGCGGTTCACGGGCACCGCTACGGCGTCAAAAGCAGTCTGCTGCGGTATCAATACGCAGCAAAAGAAAATCAGGCGGATGTGGCATTGTTCGGTCATACCCATCAGGCCTATTGCGAGCATCACGAGGGGCTGTGGCTGATGAATCCGGGCAGCTGTTCCGGCCTTAAACCATCCTACGGGTGGATCAAAATCGAAAATACTCAGGTTTCCTGCCAGATAAAATATATGGATGATTGGAGATAAGCTCATGATTTTAGCTATTGATATCGGTAATACCAACATTGTTCTGGGCTGCATTGAGGAAAAAAACATCCTGAAAGAAGCCCGGATGGCAACAGATACATTAAAAACCTCTGACCAGTACTGCGCTGAACTGAAAAGCATGCTGGATCTGCTTGAGGTTTCTGTAAAAAAGATCGAAGGCGTTATCGTATCATCCGTTGTACCGCCGGTTTTGAACTCGTTCAAAACTGCCATTGTAAAGCTGACCGGCATTACACCGCTGGTCGTTGGCCCCGGCATCAAGACCGGACTGAACATCCTGCTAGACAATCCTGCTCTGGCCGGCGGAGATCTGATCGTAGGCGCCGTTGCCGCGCTGGATCAGTACAAACCGCCGCTGCTGATCATCGATATGGGTACCGCCACAACCATCACCGCCATTGACGCCAGCGGAAGTTTTCTCGGTGGAAGCATTTTCCCCGGCGTCAAAATTTCCGCGGAGGCACTCAGTGGCAAAACCGCACAGCTTCCTGCCATCAGTCTGGAAGCCCCCCAAAAGGCCATCGGCCGCAATACCATAGACTGTATGCGCAGCGGCCTGATGATGGGTACGGCTGCCATGCTGGACGGCATGATTGAGCGAATGGAAGCAGAGCTTGGTGCTCCCGCCACTGTGGTCGCCACCGGCGGAATTGCCCGGTTTATCGTTCCCATGTGCAAACGGGAAATGATCTACGATAAAGATCTCCTTTTAAAAGGACTTCGCATCATTTATGACAATAACAGAAACAAGCGAAACAGGTGATCTCCATGTCTGAATATCCTGCAGATCAGATATTTGCACCCACAGAGGTTGTGACGCGCATTGCAGAAGAGGGAAGGACGCCCTTCTATCTTTATGATCAGCAAGGTATCCGAAACAGTGTGCAAAGGCTCCATGATCTGTTTTCCTGGTCGGAACGGTTTCAGAATTACTTTCCCATTCGGGAGAATAATAACCCTTATCTACTGTCTGTTCTTTGTGAAGCAGGAACCGGTGTATGCGCTTGCAGCAAAACAGAGCTTCAGTTGGCTATCCGATGCGGTTTTCAGGGAGATACACTGCTGTATGAACCTCTGAAAAAGGATCCTGAGGCAGAACGGATTGCACTGGATTCCTGTGCGGGATGGTTCTGCAATTCTGCATTTCTTTTGCCGGAAATCTTACCGAAAAAGCTGATATTGCGGTACAATCCCTGCGATCAGTCTTTTGCACCTCAGATGCGGCAGACTGTTCTGCGGAGCAAAAGCGGTTTCAACCGGGAGGATCTGATCGAAACCGCAAAGGTGCTCGTTTCAAAAGGTGTAAAAGAAATTGGTCTTGCCCTGCAGATCAACAGCTACAGTCTGCACAAAGGCTTTTGGGCAAAAAAGGCAGCCATGCTTTTGAAGATGGCTGAACAATTGACCCAGAAAACCGGACTTTATGTCCGACACTGCCATATTGGAGAAGGACCTGGACTGCCGTATCATCCAGGTGCGACGGTTCCTGATTACGAAGAGGAAGCAGAAGCCGTTCGTCAGCTTTGGACGCAGCTGCCAGAAACAGCCCGCCCGATCCTGTATACGGCAGTAACAGGCAGGCTGTTGGAGGAAAATGGTATTCTGATCACAAAGGTTCTAGAAGTGCGGCATATCCTGAAAACATTTCTCATTCTGGATGCCGGCATCTGCCAGTATGCAAGACCCGCCCTCAAGCAGGCTTATCGTCACATTTCCGTGCTGGGCAACAGCCGCATGGAGAGCAGAAAAACCTATGCTGTGGCAGGACAGATGCCGGTATCGTTTGATCGGTACTCTCTGAAAAGCCGTATTCTCCCTGTGGTTCAGCCGGGAGATTACTGCGTAGTGCATGATACAGGCTGCGGCGCCAGAAGCATGCCCCTGTTATACGGCGCACCCTGTATTCCGGCAGAGTATCTGTATTGCGAGGATGGTTCCGTTCAGCAGATCGCGCCTCACAGAACAGAGGATGAGGTCCTGGACTTCCTTACAGCATGGTAAAGGCCAGAATTACGCAGAATACGGTACACACGCCGATGGCTGCCGTGACCAAAGTCTCTGTCAGCTGCAGGATCCACGTACGGATCTCGCTGTTGCGGAAACGAACTTCCGCTCTGCGGTTATATGCTTTATAGTCAAAGGGTTCCGGTTTCCGGTAGTGGGAAAGTTCAATTACATTATTCATTCTGTATCCCTCCTTGTGTTCAAAGGATACCGCAGAATATGTACGATAATTTGGACATATAACCGCAAAAACGTGCAGTTATGTTAATGGTTGCATTTTGTAACTTTTTATGTTATAATAACAAAACAGCATTTTCCGAAAGGAGCTCTTACATGAGACGATGTTTTCTGCGCAGTGCTGTTTTGATTCTTATGGCAGCCGCACTGACCGTTTCCGCATTTGCGATTCCCTCGGATCCTCTGTCCGGCGGATCCATCATCGTGGGAGACGAGTATATTCCGGATTTTGATTCTTCCATTGATAATCCCTACTTTACCGGCACACTGCGGGTCAGCCCCTCCTGTGTGGAAATGGTAAAGAAGATGGAAGGTTATCTGCAGAAGCCCAAAGGAGACTATCTGCAGTATTCTATCGGATATGGATGCAACACCAAATATCTGAGAAAGTATTACGATAAGCTGGATATTTCCGAATCTGATATGGAGATGGTCCTCAGCAGCTCCTATCCCAACTACATTCTGAAGGAAGAAAAAGCGGAAGCGCTGATGCTGTATGTTCTGGATGAGGTTGAGGAAACTCTGGATCAGTTCCTGACTAAATACAGTGTTTCCGTCAATCAGTATCAGTACGATGCACTGATGAGTTTTACATACAATCTTGGCAATTCGTGGATGAAGGAAGACACCCGTCTGACATCTCTTCTAATCAGCGGCAATTACACCGTCAACGAATTTGCCAGCGCCATGGGTGTCTATTGCCATGCAGGCACGGAAATTCTGGATATTCTGGTTTCCAGAAGAATTCAGGAGATCAAGCTGTTTCTCTTCGGCGCTTATCAGCTCGATGCCGTGGAAGAGAAATTCTGCACCGTCATTTTCGAAGCAGACAACGGTGAGGTAGAAACCGATATCGGTTATTATGAGGAAGGCAAGCCCTATCAGATCCTGTTCGGTGCTGAATCCGAGGATCCCATGCTGCCTTACTTTGTTGGCTGGTATACTGAAGATGGGCAAAAAATCACCGCTTCCTCAATTGTGGGCCAGGAAGACCGTCTTACGGTCTATGCCCGGTTCAGCGATGTGCAGGAAGATCCGGAACTGTTTTTTGCCGCTGATTCCTATAAACCTACAGACAACCCCTCCATTGGACAAACAGATTACGTAGGCGGAGCCAAAGAGCTGATTGATGTCACCACCGTTTTCTCCGATATGAAGGCAGACGACTGGCACTATCCGTATGTTTGTCAGCTCTACACGCTTGGAAATATTGACGGTTTCCCCGATAAGACTTTCCGCCCGGACGATACGGTTACCACCGGACAGGCCCTGAAGATGATTCTGCTGGCTTCCGGTTATGAGCAGCCGCCTAAGGTCGCGTCTCACTGGGCCAGAAACTTCATGAATCTGGCACTGGATGAGGGTATCATTGTCCGTGGAGAGATCACCGATCTGGATGTTCCAATTAACAGAGGATTGATGGCAAAAATCGTTGCCAAAGCCATGAAGCTTAGCCGCCTGTACGATCACACCGTGTTCACCGATACGACTGACGAATACGTTGCAACCCTTTATGATTTTGGTATTTCCGATGGCTATCCTGACGGCACCTTCCGTCCGACTAAAAACCTGACCCGTGCGGAATTAAGTGCGATTGTAAGCCGTATGTATCATATTCGCGACCTGTACGATATTCAGTAATTTAATCAGACCTCTCTCTGCGGGAGGTCTGATTTTTGGTACGATTTATCGGACATATTTTGCATTATACTACAGACATCCTCAAGTAAGGAGTGTGCAGTATGGTTCAGATCAAATACGTCCGAGGTCATGTGGAAGTTTACAGCCCGGAAGGGGAGTTCCTCTTTTCCGCCGATAACATGCGGGAGGTTCATGAAATTCTGGAGGAATAATATGCGCAATTTTAAGCTTTTTCTTGCCTATGACGGAACCCGCTATAAAGGCTGGCAGCGATTGGGTAACTCTGATCAAACCATACAAGGAAAGCTGGAGGCCGTTCTGACAAAAATGGTTGGCACTCCGGTCGAAGTGATCGGCAGTGGAAGGACTGATGCCGGCGTCCACGCTAGAGGGCAGGTGGCAAATTTTCACGCCAATACGTCCATGTCCTGCTCGGAAATATGCAGCTACCTGCGGCAGTACCTGCCGGAGGATATTGGTGTTCTGCGTGTTGAAGAGGTGGATTCCAGATTTCACAGCCGTTATCACGCATCCAGAAAGACCTATCTCTATCGGATCTGGAATTCCGAAAATCCCTGTGTATTTGAACGCAAATATGTATGGCCTGTGGCGGAGAAATTTGACCTCAGCGCCATGAAAGAAGCAGGAACGTATTTTCTTGGAACACATGATTTCCTTGCTTTCTGCTCCAATAAGCACTTCAAAAAGAGTTCTGTACGCACGATCTATGCGCTTGATATAGACTGTAGGGGAGAGGAATTGCAGTTCCGGATCACCGGAGACGGCTTCCTGTATAATATGGTACGTATCATGGTGGGAACCCTTTTGGATGTGGGGCGCGGAATCTTGCAGCCGCAGAAAATCCCGGAGATTTTTGACGGGAAAAGCAGGGTAGAGGCCGGTATGACAGCGCCCGCGAGGGGCTTGTGTCTGATGGAGGTGGAGTACAGATGAATATTCAGATCTGGGGAACCGCAAAAAGCTTTGATACGAAAAAAGCTGAGCGTTATTTTAAGGAGCGCAAAATCAAATTTCAAAGCATCGACCTTGTCAAATACGGCATGTCCGGCAAGGAATTTGACAGCGTTTTGAAGGCAGTCAAGGGCATTGATAACCTGATCGACTGGGATTTGAAACATCCGGATATTGATCTCATGCGCTATATGGACGATCCCATAGCAAAAGAGGACAAGGTATTTGACAATCCGAAGCTTATGCGCTGTCCCATCGTCAGAAACGGTGCAAAAGCAACAGCCGGCTATTGTCCTGATATCTGGAAAACATGGGAATAAAAATTGGACATCGACAGGGAAGTGCCGATGTCCGTTTTTTATGCAAATGCGGCTGCAATTTCATCTTCACAGACAGCCATAGCCTCCAGTGTTTTGGCGAGCAAGTGATCCAACTCCCAGCCCAACTGCTCAGCGCCTGTTTTGATCACGTCACGGGAACAGCCGGCGGCAAACTTTTTGTCTTTGAATTTCTTCTTTAGGCTGGACAACTCCATGTCCTTGCAGCTTTTCGAGGGACGCATCCGTGCAGCAGCGCCGATCAAACCGGTCAGCTCATCTACAGCGAACAAGACTTTTTCCATCATGTGTTCCGGTTCTACATCAGAACACAGACCATAGGCGTGGCTGCAAACCGCATGAACAAAGATATCGTTACAGCCTGCAGAATAAAGAAGTTCCGGTGCTTTTTTACAGTGCTCCTCAGGCCACTGTTCATAGTCCACATCATGCAGTAAACCAACTGTAGCCCAGAATGCGGCATCCTCAGCAAAACCAAGATCATTTGCAAACCAGCGCATCACAGCTTCCAGAGTAACTGCATGCTGCAGATGGAAGGGTTCCTGATTAAAGGTCGTCAAAAGCTGCCAAGCAGCTTCACGGGGCAGATATTCAAGCATATAAATTCCTCCTTTTTAATATCATAGCTTTTTACTGCATAAAAATCAACCAGAATCAAAAAGGGAAGGCCAGCCTTGAAATCTATCCATTCGAATTACGAACGCAACAAAATACCCTTTTTGGTCACTTGCCTTTGTCACGCTGCAGGAAGCCATTGAGAGCATCCAGAAAAATAGCAAGGACAAGGGACAGCAAACCAAAAAGAATACTACCAGAGGCTACAGAAAAGCCCATAAAGAACAGAGCAGCACCCTCAAGCAAATTGATACGTTTTACAATATAATGCCTCATTCGTCATCCTCCTCAAATCTGGGAACTTTATTATCGACCAGTTTGCCGAGATCTTCGACAACCTCAGTAAAAGAAAGGAACGGTCTGACCGGTGCTTCGAAACTCTCAAAATACTTTGCATATCTGGGAATAAGGGTAAAAGTCCAATGCCACCAAGGAGAGAATTTGAGATCCTCGGCGATCCGGCTATCACCTTGAGCAGTACTTTCAACGAGGGCAACCTTGCGGTCTATCCGCTTGCCAATACTGAAGATCCGGAGGATATTGACCTGAAGATACATATAGTCAGTAAGATCTCTGATTTTCTTATCTACATCGAATGACTGAGAATTCATGTATACAATAGATCTATATTTTCTTTGTAACTTGAAGAAGTCACGCAGCTCCGGAGGGAAATTCTTAAAATTTCGACTATCGAAACGAATACCAGCTTCATCAAGAAATACAACAGAATTCGGTTCAGGAATAAAAGCACCGAGATCAGATCCATCAATAATGCGAACACCGGGAAGATTGACATCAGACATATCTGTATATACATTCCAACCCTTATTGATATATCTAACCATCATCTTAACCATATAGGTACTCTTACCAGAACCCTTTTTACCAAAAAGGAAATGCAGCCTATAAGGATTAACGAACCGGCGAGTATACGCAGCCCATATAAACCTCAAAGAAAAAAGCAAAAGCAAAATAATTATCAAAACCATAAAAAAACCTCATGTTAAATATAAGCCCCACACGCCCCTGTTTTGATGGGGCGTGTGAGGGCTTATATTTACTGTACGTTGATCAGACGACGGAAGAGGCCAATGCCCAGACCGACCAGAGGCAGGATGCAGAACAGAGTGAGCAGAGGATTACCGGTAACGGTACCGACAACCTCAGTAACCCAGCTCAGAGCCTCAGTGACAATAGAACCAGCAGAAGAAAGCAGATCAGCCATAGTTACACCTCCTTACTGGACGTTGATCAGACGCCGGAACAGGCCAATACCCAGACCGACCAGAGGCAGGATCACAAACAGCAGGATCAGAGGGCTGCCGGTAACAGTAGATACCACATTACCAACCCAGCCAAGGCCTGCCGTCACGATCTCGCCGGCATTACCAACGAGAGAGCCGACAGTAGCAGTAGACGTCAAAAACACAAAAATCTCACCTTTCTTAATATTATTTAATCAACTGCACAAAACAGTGGATCGCAAATAACAGCAATGCCATACCAACGAAATAACAAATAGGTTCAGCCATCAGGAAGGCCGGGATCTGCTCAAAGAACCACAGAGCAAAGGATTTCATTTCTTCCGTGTCAACCAACCTCCGATCATTCTAAAGAGACAGAAAACCATAATGGCAAGCAGCCAAAAGCTGCAGAGCCAAACATCATCTTGAAAGACTTCTCTACCTGTACTGTTCGTACCATAAGAGTATGTAAAAAGAATAGGCTCATAAGGACCCAGCAGATCTAAAAGAACCGCTTTAAGCCCGGAAGTATCTCCGGATTCGATAGGAGCATTAGCATAAAGTGATATAGAGCCATCAAGAGGATCAGCAACAGGCTCAACCACATCATCACTGAGAAGATCTTCTTCAACAACTTCCGGAGAGGATACGGTATCTTCGACCGCAAAAATCTCCGGATCTGATACAGAGTATGACGGATCATCCATCTCATAAAGCACCTCACCGGTCAAGGGATCGATCAGAGGAGCAGCGCCCACACTGATACAGCAGCCAAAGAGAAGAGCAGAAAACAAAAGAAAAGTGACACACTTCCTAAAAACATTCATAGCACACCTCACGATTTAACTTGAGGGGGAGAGCTGACCCCACCATGCGAACGATGACCACCACCGGAGAGACGGCCTACAACAGATCTAAGGAACTTAATGGAGACAACAACAAACGAAGCACCAAAGAGAGCCTGTAAAGGAGTAAAATTAACACCGGGAAGATTAAAAGAAGTCAGAAACACCCATCCAGTATTAAAAAGGAACTCTGCAGCTAATAAGAAATCCTGCATATAATCACCTACACAAAGGGAAGAGCATCCCAAATCAAAGCAACTATCTTAAATAAAACAATTGCAACAAGAATTACAATAGCTATCAATGTAAGAACTTGAAAAAAAGGAGGCAGGAAACCAAAAAATAATGTAGCAAGATCTCTCATAAGAACCACCTAAAAATAGAAGAAAGGAAAAAAATTGCAAGAACCAACATCAGAAATGAATAAGCCGGAGCAGGGATTACACTTTGAAATGCAACAAACCAATTCAAAAACGGATCGAGAGGATTAATCAATCTGGGTCACCTCCTGCAAGAATACTTGCAACTTCCGCAGCATAAGCATCAAGATATGGCGTATCTGGCTCCTCATGAGCAGCTCGATCCAAACCATAAGTAGCAGCTGCAGCACCGGAAACAGCAGAAGCACCGCCACCAACTGCAAGACAACTTGCAGTATAACTGGAAAACCAATCTCTATAACCATCCTCGACCTGACCAAACATCAAGCCAATATTAACATCATCCATAGCAAAATAATCTTTCAAGTCACCTTCAAGGCCGGAGAAATCATTAATATTACCAACACGATCAACCTTGGCAATACCAGAAAGAACAGCCTTTTCCTCATCAGCCTGAGAGTCTTTAAGTTCAATGTCAGCAGGAGTAGCAAACACACTCACAAGCTTAGAAGTATTCGTGGAAACAGAATTCAAAGCATTAAATAAAACCTTAAACCAATTACCGTCACCACCAGAAGTAAGCCAACTGCCAAACTGAAGAGAGGAAGAAAGAGCTGCAACGGAAGAAGTATAAGAATTAATAGTCTTAAGATAATCAGTATTCAGCTCAATATCAGTAACCTTAGATTTCACATCAGAAAGAGTGGACGAAATCGTGGTAGTAGTAGAATCGATAGAAACAACCTCAGACCGAATAGTATCAACACCAGATTCAATCAGACCAATATCTGTACCAATACCGGTTAGAGTAGTTTTCATAGAATCAACTGAAGATTTCATATTGTCAACAGATGTTTTCACTAAATCAACAGAAGATTTGAGAGAATCAACAGAGGTTTTGACACTATTAAGAGCACTCTTAACATCAGTAAGTTTACTATCAATAGAACCAGTATCAGAAACAATATCGATAAGCTTTAGATTGCTGCTATAAACATAATCATAAACCGAATCAAGCTTAGAAAGAACAGCCCAAAACCAAGAGGAAGAATATCCAGTAGGAGCATAGGAAGAAAGCCACCCAGACTGAAGACTTGCAGCCTGAGAATCAGCTGTAGTAGCTGCAAAGGCCGGGACAGCAAATATCGAAATCAGAACAACCAGAACCAGAAGAAGGATAAAAAATCGTCTCATTCAATCACCCCATAGAGATAGCTGCTCAACAGTTTCAGCCATACGATCATATTTCCGAGTATCACGGCTGTCTAAATCAACCGGAGAGAGGGATTCAAGATAAACAGTCGTATTGTCATAAACAAGCGGGAAAGTCCAATCTAAGCCGTCTGAGGGCTTTGTGAGACCCGTAGAACAAAATTCATAGTGATGCGTGAGAAAAGAGTTAAGTTCGGAACAATTGCCAATGACCTCAGAAACAGGACAAGCACGATTAAGAGGTCTAGAAGGAAAATACAAATGCTTGCCGACCTCAGATCTCCGTTGACACAGATCCTTGGTTATGTACTTGGTAATGTAAAATCCCACACGAACAGGATCACGAACAGGAGAAAGGCTGCAATAACCAAACTTCTTAGAGTAATCATCCCAATTCTTGTAACCCCTATTGCAAAGCTTATCCGGATGAATGCCAGGAATAAAGTCAGACAATGCAGAACGAGGCAGGCCATATAACAAACCATGCATATGCCAGGCACCGTTTTTGTGTTTCTCAGGTATTAAAACATAAGAAATCTTAGATCTGTATTTCTTCCGACAATCACGGATAAACTGAGATAAAACTTTATTGTAAGTAGCAAGATCATAACGATCAAACTTCGATGGATCCAAAGTACAGGTAAAGAAATAATCCCAAGGATTACACAAACCTAACTCTAAAATAATACGGCGAGTACGAGACAAAGAAGCATCTAATTTTTCTTCATATGACAGACACTTTTTCTCAGAAGACGATCCAAGAAAAAGCGCACCAGAAGAACGATTAAACTTGATTATTTTAAAGATTTGGTCAGTAAAACGAATAATTCTATAGTCTGGAGAGACTATCTCCATTGGAAGTTCCATCCCTAAAACCTCCCCGGAAAACGTTAAAGTGTCGAGTACCCAAAAGAGGAGACAACCTCTCAAAAAGTACTCTTTAATTCAACACCTCCGAGGAGGGCGGGATGGACGTCTCACGACATTCAATCAATAGTGGATACTAATCACGCAACTGTTTCAAGATGCGTTTGTAGCATTGCAGCAGCTCACCATACATCATGTGGAGACCTTCCATCTGACGGGAGAGCTCTTCATAATTAGCCTGCAGCCGGGAATTACGCAGCTGCACATGTTGGATTTCCTCAGCTGGTACAACCTCAATCTGAATACGAATAGGATCCATCAGAAGTCACCTGCAGCCTTGATCCGGTTGACACCCTGCACACGGCCGAACTTGTTATAAACAAACTCGACCTCATCACCGACATTAAAAACAACGCCAGCAGGGAGGAACTGATCACCAACATAAACATCATCACAGGCCAGACCCTGAACGTTAGAACGTTCCTCCGTGACGAAGATCCGAACACCGGAGTAGGCCTGACCGGCTTTATTCGTGCCGGTTACCTTCTGGAAACCTACAATTTTACTTGCCATGAAATCACCTCACAAAATAAATTCAAAATTCATAACACGTAGACACCACAAATATGTACTGTCTATGAACAATTTACTACAAATATGTACTACTGTCAACAGTGCATATTTGTACTATGGTAACTTTTTCTAAAAAGGAAGGGAAGCCATATGCATTATTATCAAAGACTGAAAGATCTACGGGAAGATCACGATCTATATCAAAAGAATATAGCAGACATTTTAGGAACAACTCAAAGGCAATACAGCCGATGGGAAACAGGGGCACAGGAAATACCATTCCATCATGTAATTACTCTTGCAAAGTTTTATAACTGTAGCACGGACTATATCGGAGGACTAACAAATCATAGAAGGAGAAAATAAAAATGAAGGGTTTTATTATTTTCGTAGGAGGAATAATCCTATTTGTTATCTTAGATACAGTAATGATGAGATGGAAAGCCAAACGAGAGTGGAGAAGATATTGGAAAGAAGAGCAAAAATGGAAAGAAGAACAAGAACGTAAAAACAACAAGAAAAGTACCAAAATATGAACCTTTAAAACCCTATTAGAAGTAGGGTTTTACGTCCTCGCACCATCACCGGCACAAAGGCCGGTTCGGTCTCGGTTCGTATACTTAAGTAGTAAGAGGGAAGTGCCAGCAAAAGAGGTAATCAAAGAAGAAGAGGGTCAGGCCCGGAAAGGCTTGACCCTCTTAATTTGTGCAGTATCACGAAAGAACCATCACGCAGCGAGCCGGATCCACGCCCATGAGCCTACTCATCAACGTAGCTGCCATCGCTCTGACTGCGGTCTTTTTGTGCAATGTGCTGTTTTACTCTCATAATGATGCAAGGAAGAAATTCTGAAATAAGAATAACAATTAAAGGAATAAAATAAGAAACTTGAGCATCAAATGGCAAAGAGAAAAAATAAACAGAGCCATAAGTATACCACCAACAAGAAACCCAAACACCAACAAAGAAATAGACAAATTTGAGCATTATAAAAAAACCTCCAAAGAGGGAGCTGAGATCCGGCAAGGCCGGAATCAGCTCCCTATCTGTATACGAAAATTGAACGCAACAAAATAAAGATTTTGTTGCGTTCGTAGGAACGGTGTGCTACAATAGAAGTACCAAAACGGTTCGGAGGTCTCTTAATGGAGCGTTATTACGATTGTCCGCAGGTTTTGCGGGAGTTTTTGACTTATCACGAAACGATCAAGGGTCAGTCTCCCAAAACCATTCATGAATACTATCTGGATCTGAGAATGTTTCTGCGGTTTATGGTTCTAGTAAAAAATGAAATGCCATATCATACAGATCTAGAAACGATTTCTATTAAACAGGTCGATTTGAATTTCATAAGAACCATTTCTGTTTCAGATGTTTTTGATTTTTTATCTTATCTAGCAAATGACCGTGTAAAGTTTGCCGAAACAGGATCCTCCGAAATCGGCATTGGCAATGCTGCCCGTGCAAGAAAGCTTTCTGCCATCAAGTCTTTTTATAAATATCTGACTGTTCGTACAAAGCAGTTGGATGTCAATCCGGTGCAGGATTTTGAGTTTCCGAAAATCCGTAAATCTTTACCGAAATACTTGACTTTGGAAGAAAGCAAAAAGTTACTGAAAGCTGTCGAAGGTCCCAATGCAGTGCGTGATTTTGCGATTCTGATGATTTTTTTGAACTGTGGAATTCGTCGAGCCGAATTGGTTGGATTAAATATCTCTGACGTTTATGAGGATCGAATCCGGGTTGTCGGCAAAGGCAACAAAGAGCGTATTGTATATATGGGTTCTTCCTGCAAGCGTGCTATCGACGCATATCTGATTGAGCGCAAAAAAATTGTTTTGGCAGACAATCGTGCTCTGTTTGGTTCCCGTGATAAAAACCGAATCAGCATATCCGCAGTCCACCGCCTGGTTAAAAAGCATTTACTTGCCGCAGGACTGGATGCCAGTCAGTTTTCTGCCCATAAGCTGCGCCATACGGCAGCAACACTGATGCTGTCCAACGGTGTGGATGTCAAAACTGTTCAGGAAGTTCTGGGCCACGAAAACCTGAATACCACGCAGATCTACACGCATATCGAAAATACCGAGCTGAAAATCGCCTCTGAATCGAATCCCATTTCCAAAATTAAATTGGATAAATAGTTTAAAAATCTCCGAAAACACTTTGTTTTCGGAGATTTTTCTTATAATAATACTTCAATTGCTTCGCGAATATTTCTAACGCGGATAAGGGCAAGACCTTCCGGCGCATCGATCTGCTCACTTCCCTGCCGCGGAATCAGGCATTGGGTAAAGCCGAGACGATGCACTTCTGAAAGACGTTGGGATAGATTGGAAACTGCACGGATCTCCCCTGTCAGACCCACCTCACCAATTGCCGCAACACCACTGTCAATGACCTTTTCCCGGTAGCTTGAGGCCGCAGCCAGAATAACCGGAAGATCGGCGGCGGGCTCGTTGAGATACAAACCACCGATCACATTGACATAGACATCGCTGGAACCTAGATTCAGCCCTCCCCTTTTCTCCAGAACTGCCATAAGCAAAACAGCACGGTTGTAATCAAAACCATCGGTTGTGCGCTTGGGAACATTCAGGGATGTTCTTGCGGTCAGAGCCTGTACCTCTGCCAGAACCGGTCTGGTTCCCTCCATGGCGCAGGCGACACAGGTTCCCGGTGCATGGGTGGGGCGTCCGGCCAAAAGCATTTCCGAAGGATTGGGAACTTCCTTCAGGCCGCAATCACACATTTCAAACACGCCGATCTCATTGGTGGAACCAAACCGATTCTTGGCGGCTCGTAAAATCCGGTAATTATGGGCGCTTTCCCCCTCAAAATAAAGGACACAATCGACCATATGCTCCAACACTTTGGGGCCTGCAATGGAGCCCTCTTTATTCACATGACCAACCACAAACACTGTAATGCCGCTGGTTTTCGCCAACTGCATGAGAGATAACGTACATTCCTTGACCTGTGACACACTGCCGGGAGACGAATTGTTTTCACGGCAGTATAAAGTCTGAATAGAGTCCACGATCAGAACATTCGGTTTCAGCTCGTCCGATGCCTCCAGAATCCCATTCAGATCCGTTTCGGAAAGGAGATACAGGCTATCGGTTGTGACATGGAGACGATTGGCGCGCAGCTTGATCTGTGTTTCACTTTCCTCACCGGAAACATACAAAACCCGCAGTTTTTTTCCAAGATCGGAGCAGATTTGCAGAAGCAAAGTAGATTTTCCGATACCGGGCGCACCGCCCACAAGAACCAGAGAGCCTTTGACTGCGCCGCCGCCAAGTACCCGATCCAGCTCGCCCAGACCCGTAGGAAACCGAACCTCCTGATCGCAGGTCACTTCCTTCAAAGTTCGCGGTTTCCTCGCATCACCGGAACACGCTGCTCTGCCGCCTCTGGCTATTTCAGCAGGCTCGTCATGCTCTTTTATGGTATTCCATGCACCGCAGGCGGGACATTTTCCCTGCCACCGCGGCGTTTCGTTACCGCATTCAGTACAATAAAATGTGGTTTTAGACTTCATGATTCCAATCACTCCCGGATGAGTAATGAGAAAGGGCACCGGCAATGGCGCACACAATCTTCTTCTGATACGCAGAATCCTGCAGGCGAACCTCTTCTTCCCGGTTGGAAAGAAAGCCGCATTCCACCAGAACGCCCGGACAGGTTATCTGCTTCATCAAATAGACAGAATCTGCTTCCTTTGCCATGCGGTTGTTTTCTGGATTAAGTGTATCACACAATGACGATTGAAGCAATAATGCAAGCTCTTTGCTTCCGTCGGTTTTTGCATAAAAAACCTGCGCACCGGCGTACTTACTATCGGAGAAGTGATTTTGATGGATACTGAGAAGAATTGCCGGATTTGCAGCATTTACCATTTTGACACGGTGCTTCAGATCCGATACTTTTTTCTCGGAGATAGATGTTCCTTCCGTGTAAACCGAATAATCCCCGTTTCGGATCATTTCCGTTTTGTATCCGCAAAAAATCAGAAATAGATCCAGTTTTTCCGATATTTCCAGGTTGATCCGGCTTTCCTTTGTGCCGGTAATTCCTACAGCCCCGCCATCCTCTCCACCGTGGCCGGCATCGATCACTATGGTTTCCCGCTGATTTGCAATGGCTGCAGTTGCAGCAGAAAGATTATATCTGACAGTGCCTGCAATAATCAAATACACGGCAGTAATCAAGAAAAACGCGCCGATTCTACCGGCGTAATGTCGCAGCATTTCCCATCCCCCCTGCTGAACAATATGCATGTACGACCGGAAATAGCACCTGTCGAAGGACACAAATCCCTGTCGAAACGCATAGGATAGCGCGGTGATTATCCCAAATCAGACAAGGAGGACGCATTTTGGACACGATTAACATGAACCCCGGCCCCGCCTGCACCGATATGCAGGGTGTGCTGCCTACCTGTGCGCCGCTGGCGACGCCTTATGTTCCCTATCAGCAGAATTCGCCCCAGACCTATATGGCCGGTAAGGGTATGATCCGTGGTACTATGTACCCGGGCCTGGATCTGCCGTTTATGGGTATGGAAAACAAGGTAGAAAAAAATAAAACCGATCTGCATAAGCTGCAGGCACTGAACTTTGCCATTTCTGAGCTGGGTTTGTATCTGGATACCCATGCCAATGATATGGATGCTGTTGCACTGTTCAATCAGTATGTTGAGCAATATGCGGAACAGCTGCGGCAGTACGAGCAAAAACACGGCTCCACAACCCAGATGGGCGCGGCGCTCACCGGCAGGTATGACTGGCTGGATGGACCCTGGCCGTGGGATTATAACGCCAATATGGAGGGTTAATTCATGTTTATTTATGATAAAAAGCTGCAATACCCCGTGAAGATCGCCAATACCGATCCGAAACTGGCCTCCATTATCATCAGCCAGTACGGCGGCCCCGACGGCGAATTGGGCGCATCCCTCCGTTATTTGAGCCAACGTTACTCTATGCCCTATCCCGAGCTGAAAGGTCTGCTGACCGATATAGGTATATCGTTTTGTTAGTTGACTATCTCTTTTGCTATTCTAAACCGTTAAATAAATCATCACCTATGACACGAGACCTTTGGTGTACTGCTCTATCATCAGCAAAAACACGGTTCTTGACTTTCTCAATGACCGCCTTTTCTTTTTCAATTTTCACAATTTCAGCAAGTAGCCGTTCTTCCTCTTGCTTGTGCCACTCGTTAAGAGATTGGTGGTTTGCCCTGGTCTCCTCTTTGCTCCTACCTCGTTCAAGTCCAAACTGCTCCATCGCCTCTGCATAACTGTCCTGCAGGGCGATTATTTGTTTTTTCTTGCCAAAGTATTGGGAGGCATTAAGATACCCTCGCTCATCTGTTGGCAATACGAAATAATGTCCGTGTTTTGTTGCTTCGTCGTGGTTAGTATCAAAGCGTATGATTTTACCCTTGCCAAACTGTTCCTCTAACCATTTAAGGTTCGTCTCGTGCCACCTATTAAAATCCAACCCCTCCTCCATTTCGGGGGAGAACGTCAACACGAACTCAACAAGGGAAACGGCGTCCTTACGGACTTTTTTGCCCGTCTGCTTTTCTTGCTCCCTCATCACCCCTCGTATCACTTGTGTCATTGTTTTTTCTGGACTTTGCTTCCACGTGATATTCTCGCTTTCTCGCTCGGGGTGTGCTCGGTGTTTCAATCGTTCTCTGTTTTGCTGGTGTCGCTCAATGTTTGCCACGCTACCCAGTTTGTACTTTTGAAATCGCATAATGCAATATTTACTCATTCTCTAATCCTCCTTTTCACAAAGTAGGGAGAAAGTTACCATATTGGCAGACGAGCATAACGACGACCTCACGAAAAGGTAGGAGGTGTGTTTGGTCGTCGTTCTACCTCATTCCAAAAGCATTGACTTAGTATAGCAGTCAATGCTTTTTCCATTACGGTCATCTTTCTCCCATAGTGTAAATATGTGTCTTTTCAATTTCACTCGGGAGAAATATGACTTACTACGGTTTGCATACAAACCCGTAAGGTCTGCGACACCTTTTTAGAGACGGTTCTTTCATACTTATTATGAGAAAAGGCGACATTTCTCAAACACTATGAAAGGAGCGAAAGCGAATGAGACTAATGAACAAAGAAATAGAGGAAAGGTTGCAACCCCTCTATTCCACAGACGGACAAGGTGACCAAGCAACCGTTGCCGTCAAATATTACATTCCCGACGGGAACGGTGGCGACTATATGCATTGGGTAATCACGGAGGGAGAAAAGCAAGAGGACGGCGATTGGTTGCTCTTTGGTCTCTGTGAAATCTATTGCAGAGAATGGGGGTATGTTCTGCTCTCGGAATTGGAGGGCATATCGGTAGACCGTCCAAACGGTTTGGTCGGTATCAATGTGCAGTATGCCCTTTATGATAACAAGACCGTGGCAGAGGTTGCCGGCCCCGACCCGTGGTCACACGGTTATGAAATTACAGAAGATGTGGAGGAAAGATAAATGACAAGCATTAAAATCGTATTAAGTGAGGAACGAAAAAAGCGTATCAAGAAAGCAAGTATAGAGGCAGACAAGACCTTATCTCGATATGTTCTTGACATCATTGACCCATTGGACGAGAACACCGTTAGGAATGAACTCCAAGCGGTTGAGGAGCAGTTAAACCGTTTCGGTGGTCGTATGTCCTATGAGGAACGAACCGCCCTTAAACTGCGTCGTAGCGAGTTGAGAAAGGAGTTGGAGAACCGTGGAGAGTAAGACAATGACCGTTGAGGAGTTCTTAAACGGCGGTGAAGATATACACGATGTTCAAGCGAAAGTTATGGAATGGGTTGCCACAGATGACCTTTGCCAAATGGTCAACAAACGTAAGATTGAGGACGAGGAAAAGAAACTGGCGTTGGAAGTTGATTTGCTCAATGCCATTGTTCGTGCCTTGCAGAACAAAAACACAGATTACGGAAAACGTATGCGAGGTGTGGCATTAGGACTATTAAGAGCATCAGAAATATACGAATGTTTTGATAAGCACGAGGTTCATACATTAAACAGAATACTTGAACTTGCGAAATAAAAAACGGAGGCAACACGCCTCCGTTTCTCTTTTACGTGAGCTGACGGTAATGTTACCGTCGGATCACGTAAATATTTCCGCAATTATTAAACTGTTCGACATATTGGAATTGGCTTACTTCTTGTGCTTCTCAGTGATTACACCTACTACAATGGAGATGAGGTAAATAACACCCCAGATTGCCCACCCGTAGTGGCCGTGCCCGATAGCGGCCCCTTCGGGATATGGACCCAAAATCATGCCTGCCACAATGCCTACAATAAATCCCGCTGTAGTAACAGTCGAAAACTTAAACTTACCCCAAAGAGAGGGAAGTACAGAAATTACAAGTGCATACCAGAACAGATTACTACTGAGTAACCAGCCATACAGATAACTATGCTCACCAGTTGGCATGACAGTAAATAACAAACCAATCAAGTTGCTTTCACCAATATCACACCAGATAATTCTTCCTGTCAGATATAGCACCAAATATACAGCAATATATCCAAATGTGATATAAACATTTCGCTTTTTCATACAATCACCCTCCTTTGTCAAATTCAAGTTTATCGAACTGCTTACATTATAGCATATATTTGTGAAATTTTCTACCACTAACAAAAAATCGTAAAAATACTTATGAGGAAAAATTAAATCTAAAAACAATCTTTCATATTTAATGTGCGAAAAGGCGAAAAGTCCCTTTTTCACCACCGAGGGACGTCGGTAAAAAAAGATATGAGTGAAAAATAAATATTTTTTCATCTTTCATACTTAATGTGTGAAAAGGAGAAAAAGTCCTTATTCGCAGAAATAAAATATGAAAAGGAGATTTTCAAAATGAAAAAACAAAACATGAACATGGTAGTAATGGTTGAGGACGAATATGGTAGCTATTCCACCGTGAACCTTCCAACAGAAGATGCCTATGCGGTTTTCGCTTACGGTGGTCAAGAATTGGTGCAAAAGCGATACTTGGACTTATTGCCGGATGAAATTACAAAGGAAGCGGTCGAACATCGTGGCATTGCCTTGAAAGTAATAATAACAAGGGACACGATGACGTTTTGTAGTCACCAACAGAAGAAGAAAGAGACGTATCGTTGTGTGGGCAATCCATTATGCGCAGGCGTAGAAAGAGCTGTTCTGTATGCCGTTTCCCTTATACATATTCCAAGGGTGGTCTATCTGTTTACCGAAGAAGAAATTAAGAACTTACAAAAAGAGCACACCATAATGCTCTATGATGCAGAATAAATAAAGGAGATTATAATTATGAAGAAGATTACAAGGAATATTAACGATAGCAATGCACTTGATTTTTACGATACATTGACAGACAAGCAGAGAGCTAAGTTCGACAACGAGAAAGACAGTTTCACGATTGACTTCGTGGAGGTCTCAAATATCTACACCAACCTCAATGCCGAGCAAACGGGAATACTGTTCCTCGCTATCTCTATGTACGCTGCGACGGGTAAAAAGAGTGGCATTGATGAAGAGGTGCTGGATGCCGTCAATGCTGACCCAAAGATACTTATTCAGTTCAACAATATGGCAAACCGCGTGAAGAACAACACCAAAGCGTGGATTAACAACAGAGGTCAAGCGAAACCGAAGCCTGATGTGGAATACGACAACAAAAAGCGTTGCTGGAAAGCAAACGGTACTGACGATGTAAAGGAATTGCTCAGAGAACATAAAGCAACACTCAAAAAGTTGAATGAGTGCTTGCAGTTCCTATACACCGAGCCGGATACCGTTCCCGACATTTTCTCCGATGAGTTTGAATTGTGGGCAGAGTAAAGGAGGAAAAACAGATGAATGATTTAATCACGAGTCAAATGACATACAAGCGAGAATTGGATAAAATTATGTCTATGAACGCAGGAGAAACATTTGAGGTAGATTACTACTTATCTATGATGTGCCGCTCAAAGAATTATTTACTTTGTCGCGACCAAGCAATTAAGTTCGCAACAGAAAATGGATACATTGAGAGTATTTCAGTTTTCTTTGACTTGTACGGAAATCAAACCAAGGAACGATTTAGAAGATTATAAGAATACAGAAGACAAGAAACGGAGGCAACACGCCTCCGTTTCTTTTTGTCATTAAGCTGCGGAAATATCTCCGTATGTGATCGGAGATATTTCCGCAAAAATACGATGATAAAGCAATCAGTTCAATCAGCACATACACATCAGTACATTCGGGTCGTACCAGTTCCAAACAAAACGGTTCAGCACAAGGCAGTTCAGCACCCATCGGTTCAACCGTTTCATTCGCTCGCTCACTCGCTCAACCATTTAACCCATTACTTAAAGAATAGTGAACTCTACTTGATACTTGTCCATTCTTCCCGTTGCCTTATACTGCATAGTGATAGGTTCAAGACCATACAAGTAGTATTTAAGTATATGACCATTATAAACCTCAATGCGGTCAATAAGAGCACGGTAAACACTCTCGTTAATGTCCTCGTTGGCAAGAGATAAAACCTTTTGTAATTCCTCAATCTGCGCATTTAAGATAACATCGTGGTTTTGCTCTATTGTCTCTTGCTCGCTTAGGGTAGCGATTTGATTTGTGATATTTTGAAGTTCATCTTCAATATCTTTTACCGTCAGTTGGTATGCCGTTTCGCTTATCTTCTCGCTTTTCAAAAGTTTTGTGTATGTTATGATGTCATTTCTTAGTTCTTGTGCCTTTGCTTGAAGAACACTAATCTCTTTTTCAACGGGAGATACTTGTTTGGCTTGCTTCTCTGCTCGTTTCCTTTTAAGTGTTTCAATGGTATTAGGGAGAGTAGGTTTCACAAACTCTGTAAGTAAGTCATACATTCCTTGTTGCAACACTTTGTCGTTCACAGACTCGGAATTGCAACCAACCTCCATTTGTTCCCCCGTATCAAGTGTTATGGTTTTCTTCGCACCGCCTTGTTGACCACTCCAACACTTCCATGCCTTATATTTTTCTCCGCCTTTGAGGTTCTTTGTTCGCGATACAAATCGCTCTTCACATTCACCACAGAATACTTTTCCGCTACACCAATAGCGGTTGCTATGCTTTGCCTTGACCTCATCTGTGGGGGAATTATCTTTGAGTAGTATTTGTACTCTATTCCACAAATCACGGTCAATAATTGCGGTCTCAGGGTGTCTGTTTTCGATATACACCGATGTACTTTCTCCACGGTTATACTTCTTCTCGTGGGTCTTGAAATTGGGAGTGTAGGTCTTACCCGTTGCCAAATCGCCAACATATTTTTCGTTTCTCAGCATACGGAGAATAACGGTATTACTCCACCCGTTTTTATATCGCTTGGTTTTAACACCCTCTTGTTGTAATTGCTTTGCAATTTTGAATGTTCCCATTCCATTGGCATACATTGTGAAAACTCGTTGCACAACCTCTGCCTCTTCGGGAATAATCTCAAAATATTGCTTGTTGTTTTCGTCTCGCTTGATGTTATAACCAAACATTTCTTTTCTGCCGAAAATAACACCATTTTCCATTTGACGGAGTTGTCCCCATTGAACTCGTTTAGAGGTCTTTCTGCTTTCTGCCTCTGCCTGGTCACCCGCTTTAATTAGTTGTTCTTCGTAGTCCTTGTCCTCGGTGTAAATATCTTCGGCAAGGAACCATATATGAACACCACGGTCACGCAGGTCTCCAACAATGTTCAAAATATCTCGTACATTACGAGAAAAACGGGAAACTTCTTTTGTGATTATCAAATCGTATCTGCCTACCATCGCATCGGCAATCATACGGTTAAACTCATCTCTTTTTTTGAGAGATGTACCGGAGATACCTTTGTCCGCATAAATTGTTCTGACCGTCCAATTAGGGTGGTTTTCAAACTCTCTATCAAAGAACCGCTTTTGTGCTTCAAAACTATTTCGCTGGTCATCCTTATCGGTTGACACTCGGCAATAGGCACACACGGCGATTTTTTGCTCGTCATTGTCTTTAAGAAAGACTTTCGCTTGTGGTTTGTTTATTGTGACTGTTTGCTTTGACGACATAGTTCTTCATACTCTCCTTTGTCTATGTAATTCTTTGTGTAGAGATTTAGAACTAAGGTCTCTGTTACTTTCTTTTGGAGTTCCTTAATATCTACAACACTTTGTGTTTCCCTTAGTTTTTCGGGATTTACTATCATAGATTGGCTCCTCAAAGTTTCTATGATAGCAGTATATTCATTGGACACTACGATTAGAAAGTTGTCCTCATCTTTCAAAAGGTCTAAACAGTCTCTGCCGTATTTTTCTAAGATTTCGCTTGCAATCTTTTTCTCGATAAACATATGAAAACTCCTTAATTGCAGAATAATTTTCTATATTATACCATAAAACAGTGAGATAGTCAATTAGCATACCGATGTAGGTACAGAGGAACTGGGACATTTGGAGATGGTTGGCTCCATTATTCATCAGCTGACAAGAAAGCTGACCGATTCTCAAATTGAAAACAGCAACTTTGCCCCCTACTTTGTGGATCACAGCGCCGGTGTTTATCCCACTTCCGCCTCCGGCTTCCCGTGGTCGGCAGCATCCATGCAGGTTAAGGGCGATCCGATCACAGATCTGACAGAAGATCTTGCGGCAGAGCAGAAGGCCAGAACCACTTACGACAATATTCTTCGGCTTAGTGACGATCCCGATGTCAATGATGTGATCAAATTCCTGCGTCAGAGAGAAGTTGTTCACTTCCAGCGGTTCGGTGAAACAAAGCGTACAAGATGGAAACGCAAAAATGGAGCTGCTGACAATAAAACCTCCTGAACTACTTCCCATTGGTAGTTCAGGAGGTTGCTTTTTACCCTATTCCTCTACTACATACATCTCGCAGAGGCCATCGGTACAACAGAAGAAGTGTTTGTTATCTTTGCACCAGCCAATACGCTCATATTGCGCAGGAAGCACTATATTGCCATCTGGTGTAATAAGCCCTTCTTTGCATTTACCTTTGGAACCACCAGTTACGGATGTTTTGCCGTCTGCACTGACATAACCATCATAGTGATCTTTATCCCCTGCTCTAATCGTGAAATAGGGATGTCTTATACCGTATATTTCAAGGTAGATCGCTGGAATTACTATGTTTCCGTCATAATCTTTCAGTCCCTGCTTTCCGTTTTCCTCGAAACGGATTCTTTTTTGCTCATGCCAGATACCGTCCCAGGGAACTTCATGAATGCAAGGAAGAATTACATTGCCGTTTTTATCTATTAGGCCGTGCTTATCACCGTCTATATCGCGAATTACAACTTCGTATGGTTCTTTCCATGTGTATATGGAAGAGTATATTGATTTGAATCGTTCTTTACCGTTGCGATCAATAATCTTCTCGATTGTACGGCCAAGCTCCTGGTCAAACACTTCAACTTCCATATCGCCGTTGCTGCAGAAGTCAACATCAAGGAACTGAGGTTCGAACAAGACCTTCTTTTGTGTGAGATTATAGATTCCCATCGGGAGATCATCACCAGTTGCATCTGGATCTTCGGCATAAAATACAACCAGATCCTCCCAGGATTCATAGCTTAGTCCTTCAAAGATAGGCTCTGCCAACCATTTTCCCTTGTTATCAATCACGCCCCAGCGACCGTCTTTCCAGCTGCCGTAATGGGCCATAAACATATCAGTGCGATCAAAAAAGTGTTTGATCTCATCGAAGATGAAGGGAATAACCTCGTTACCATCCTTGTCAATTGCACCCCAAAGTTCTTCTTCTGTCCAGTAACGGCCCTGGTTATACTGATTATCCCATTTGGGGTCAATGGTCCATTTTCCTTTTGCAACAATGGCAATACCGTCTTCAAAATCGTTGGCGTAGATATACTGAGGGGGGATTACCTCTTCACCACATTCATTGACAAATCCCCAAGTACCAGCAATTTGCTCATAGTCAGAATAATATGCAAGATCCATAAAGCGCAGTTTGAGCGTGGATACGCGGCACATTCCCTCAAAATAATTACCAACTTCCTGATATCTCTCCTGATTGATTCCCAGTGCCAGTTCTAACTCATGACCTGTTCTATCAATGAATATCCACTTATCACCAAGGCGGACTTTTGCCTTACCGTCCTTAAAATCCTCGGCTTCATCATATTTCATCGGAATAACAAGTTTCATGGTCTTATCGACGAAACCATATCCATGGCCGCTGATAGCAATACGGGCAAGGCCCTCTTGAAAATTATCTATGATATCAAAAGTTAGGCTGGTCATCCGCTTTCCGTCAATGGACGCAAATACTGATTTCCCACGCCAGTTAAATGCCTGACCACTGACGAGCACTTTCAACAGGCCAGTCTCCTCATCTTCATATAGAGAGTTTACATTCCATGTCCAAAGTTTCCTGATTTTGTGCGTTGCATCTGAATAGACGATTTCATATGCCAGCTCTGGTTCGGAGTACGGCTCACTCTCCAAGTAGCAGCGTGTCCCAGCAACGTAGAACTCATTCTTGAACATGATTGCAGGCCCACATTCTGGATAGCCATTGTAGCGGTTTTCGTGGCGGGGAATAACAGATACAGAGGACCAGATACCATTAGTGAAAACATGGCCCCGATAAGAAAGAACATCCTCTCGCTCATCCTCAGCCAAAATCGGCAGTACATATTTCCTGCATTCTCCATTATTAAAGAAAAGCTTCACAGCGAAGCGTTCTGTGGGAACAGGTGATAGAGGAACGGCGTTTACAAGTTTAGGTATGTGTGCGAACAGATCATCCGGCTCTCGCAAATCAGTTCCGATAAACTCCTCGATTTTCAGTTTTCCACCATCAAAGGGGTGGCACCCCATACTGTGCATACGATCAGTTGCCTGATAGGAACTCCAACTGAAAAAGCCAAGACCTTCTATATAAGGCACGGAGCAATAGACCACATCGTTCACCCGGACATAGCCCAGTTTCATATCTCCATATTCTTTATGAAGTCTTTTCAAAGTACCGTAAAACGCACTGTTTAACGATACTCCGGAATATTCGGGACCACACTCTATTGATGGATTCTCATCTGTAATAATGCAGTCATAAATGTCCGTATCTTCACGGTTAAAGGCATACATAAACTGCCAAAGCTGATCCGCCATTTCTTTACGAGGATAGTATTCAAGGATAGGCATTCCCTCGATATCATTCAGTCTCCAGAACTCCGGTTCAGAATCTGTTCCTCCGTAGCGCCCAACCTTGTATTCTATGCTGTTGCCGTTGTCTTTCCGATCAACCTTAAGGTATACGACTAAAATCGTGCTATTTTGCGCAAATGGGAACGATTTGAACTTACTGCAATACTCTCCGTCCAGCAAAGCGGTTTTTCGTTCGCCATAGGCATACATGAAAATAGTATAGGCGTAGCCTTTTCTGTTACAGCGATATCCGATACAGTCGTCGAAGATCGCTGATTCTAAAATTGTATATCCCTTATCGGGCAGCCACTGTTTGATAAACTCATCGGCTTTTCGCCAAATATATACCTCTGAGGTTGCCTCAGTAGGTGAAGCCCATTTCTGTCCGGCAAATGCGCCGCGAAGCTCAGCTACATGTAGGGCATCTGTTGTGAGAGGCTGAACTGTAGACGGCAAATCCTCTACGGGAAGCGGTTCTTTTATTGCAGGTGCAGCACTTGTCTCAGATGCTTCATTATTTTCTTTCTGAAAGTATCTTTTTACCTTGTCGATAAGTCCCATTTCTTCACCCCTCTAACGCTTAAAAACCGTAAATGTCCATGGTGTCTTTTGATCCCAAAACCAAATCAGACCACTCGCGGATATCCTTGATCTGTGTTCTGTATTTATCCCGTTCTTTCCAGAAAGATGCCCCTCGAGTATTGAGCTTCCACATCATGTAATTGCCCTTTCCTTGCCACTCAATGAGCTCGTCAAACAGAGTGTCAAAGTCATCGGCAGAGAGAATTCGCCATGCTTCATCAAGGAGATCATACCACTCTTTATGGCTGAAATGATACTCGCCATACTCATCGAACCAGCTCCCAATAGCAAGGGAAATACACCAGTCAAGCATGAGGAAATCCTCGACAGAAATATGAAGGCAGGCGTTGTCCTTACCGCTTGAGGAAAGCGTCATGTATGGCACTTTGGTGTGTTTTGCTCCTTTTCTTCCAAAGAAAAGCATATGACTCTCAGCTTCAAAGCCAGTGGTCTCATCATTGTGAAGGTCATCCCAATTGAAGAGCGCGTCTTTCAACTCAGAAAAGCTGATTTTTACCCACTCATTGCTTGTGTCAACGCATGCAACCTCGCAGTAGTCAATATCGGGACTGATTTGCAGCCCCACTCCGTTCTCCAAACGGAGCGTCACATTGGAAACAAGCACCCTCTGATATGGTGGTTCATCAAAGGCGCAGAAGAACATGGGATCCTTGCCTGTTGTTCGGGTATTGACTTCAACCGATACAACCTCCTGACCGATGCAGGGGGAAAAGAGAATATCAGCTTCTATATTGGGTTGATTTGTTCCAGCGTTAATCCACCACGGGATACAATTCATGCTCATCCGGAATTCCGGATCCTGAGGAGTGTCGATTTCAAAGACATCTCCATCCTCAAACTCAATCAGAATAGGCTCGTCAATTTGAGCATATCTGCTGAACTGCATAGTAGGATCAATCGTTGGATAATTGGATCTGCGCTGGCGCTCCTCTTCAGGTAGGTACTCGACCTGTCGATAAGCCGCTTCTTCAACCCAATCACGGGTATGGAAATAGCTTAAACCGATCAAGCGCATACGTTTGATCTTACGACCGCACAGAGCAAAGCTGTCGATCCTCTCCCGGATTTCTTTCGGCGACACCATGGTAGGAGCAGACCACTCTCTTGCAGAAAAGGTGTAATCCTTAAAATTATCTTTCCCCTTGCTGTAGATTGTGCTTGAAATCATGCGAGCACCACCTTTGTAAATGTAATTCTATTACATCAAGTGTACTATAAACCGGGCTGTAAAACAAGATGTTCCATTAACAAGCATAAGCCCCAACGCCTTTATCTTACAGCTTTAATCTCCAATCAGACGCATGGCTGATACATATTCGTTCATCTGCATGCGCCACGCATCCAACCGTGATGAGTTCATCGCTCTCATGGAAAGCGAAGGCTACAAAGTGCGCTGGGAGAAGTCCAGGCAAAACATCACCTACACCACACCGAGCGGCTGGCAGTGTCGTGACCGCCTGCTGTTCGGTGATAAATATTTGAAGGAGAATATGGAACATGAATTTGACATCCGAGCAGACCTTCTCTATGGACGAGCTCATGGAGAGAAATCGTCACCCGCATATGAGACAGACAGAACCGGAGCAGACCACACCGCCGATGCCGGAAGAGCCGCAGGTGCAGGAGCATCACGTGGTGATCAACTGGACGATGCCGGAATCCATGGAACGCATCGAGAGCCGGTTGAAAACCTTGGAGGAACAGAGCGACTGGCAGACGGAGTACCTCCGCAGACTGTTCGAGAGGCCGACAGCATATGCGACACAGGCACAGATGGACGAGCTGCTGAAAGTGGCGAAGCATCTGGAGCAGATGACAGAACAGGCTGGGAATCCGAAAGAGAAATCTTCTTTGCGGCGCAGAATCAGACTGCCCAGGCTGCACCTGTCACTTCCGGAATGGGACTGGCCGACAGTGGTCACGGTGGTGATGGCACTGGCTATGGCAGCGTTGCTTCTGCTCTGGTTCAAATCGGGCGGCGACTGGAACAGTCTCAGTCTGCTGCGCCGGTGATAGATGCAACTACCCAGCATCACCACACCGACAGCAAAACACTCCGTAAGGAGAAGCAAAAGAAAATCTCCCTCGGTCACAAAGCAGATGACCATGAGGGCGAACAAACCTATACCTGGCAGCAGACCATGTAACAAACCGCGGGAGAGTCGACACAGTTCGGCTCTCCCGCTTTGCATAGGACAAGTTTATCAAAAATACAATGTACTGAACGTACCACACCTTGGAGGTGATATCTATTATTATCCGCCCCTTCACTTATGATAGTGACGCGCACATTGTTTCCGGCAGAAAAGGCACAATCACCATTGAAAACCTCTCCCCTCAGCTTTCTGATGAGGAACGCATTGAACAGCGGCGATGCATCGAGGAAGGGCTGTTTGAGGTTTTTATTAAATATACAAATCAACATGAAAGTAATAGCTATTTAGGAGCTGCTGCGGTATGATGTACCTGTCAGCAGCTCTTTCCTATGTGAAAGGAGCTACCGAATGAACGCAATCTACACAAGACAATCCGTTGACAGAGCCGACAGTATTTCTATCGAAAGTCAGATCGAGTTCTGCAAATATGAGATGCGAGGTGAAGCCTACAAAGTATATACCGACAGAGGCTACAGCGGTAAGAATACAGACCGCCCCGCCTTTGCGGAAATGATGAACGATATCGAAAATGGAATCATCAGCAAAGTCGTGGTCTATAAGCTGGATCGTATTAGCCGTTCGATTCTGGACTTCTCTACCATGATGGAACGCTTCGAGAAGTACAAGGTTGAGTTCGTATCAACGACTGAGAAGTTCGATACCTCTTCCCCGATGGGCCGAGCCATGCTCAACATCTGCATTGTCTTTGCTCAATTGGAGCGTGAAACCATTCAGAAGCGTGTCGCAGACGCATACTTCTCCCGCAGTCAAAAGAGCTTCTATATGGGTGGCAGAGTCCCTTATGGATTCCGATTGGTGCCTACAACCATCGAAGGTGTCAAAACCTCGATGTACGAAATCAACCCTGACGAAGCTGAACAGGTCAAGCTGATCTACGAACTCTATTCTAAACCCGAGTGTTCCTACGGCGATATCATCCGATATTTTCAGGAGCATGGCATCTTGAAGAACGGCAAACCGTGGGGGCGCACTCGGCTGGCGGATGTTCTCAGAAACCCCATCTATGTGCGTGCCGACCTTTCGGTCTATGAGTTCTATCATGATCAGGGCGCAATCATGGCAAATGAGCCGAGCGACTTCATCGGGACAAACGGCTGTTATTATTACAAGGGGCAGGACTCAACAGGCCGCAAGCAAATGAATCTCGAAGGAAACCATCTGGTGTTGGCACCTCACGAAGGTATCATTCCTTCTGACCTATGGTTGAAGTGTCGAGCAAAGTGTCTGGAGGCTCAGCAGATCAAGCCCTACCAGAAAGCTAAGAACACATGGCTGGCCGGAAAGATCAAATGTGGTGTTTGTGGCTACGCACTGGTAGACAAACACTACTCAACCACACGCTCAAGATACTTCCTCTGCTCCAATAAGATGAACTCCAGAGCCTGCGAAGGTCCCGGCACGATCTACTCGGATGAGTTTGAACAACTGATCTACAACGAGATGCTCAAGAAGCTGGCGCAATTCAAAGCACTGAAGAAGCGTAAAGGTAATATCCTTAACCCCGAATTGACCACGCTGAACGTACAGCTCGCACAGGTAGAAGATGAAATCTCGTCACTGATGAATCGTATGGCCAGCGCCGATGATGTCCTCTTCCGCTACATCGGCGAACGGGTGCGGGAATTGGATGGCAAGAAGCAGGAACTAATGAAGCGCATCTCCGAGTTGAAGCTTCATAAGGAAGCTGACTATACAGAGATCAGCAACCACCTGACCATGTGGGAGGAACTGAGCTTCGATGACAAGCGCCAGACCGTGGATCAGCTCATCCGAGTCATCTACGCCATCAGTGATTCCATTAAAATCGAATGGAGAATCTAAGGGAAATTTATGTCCAACTTGTACGCTTCGGTGAAGCCATTCAGCTTCTGCGGGAACGTCTCAATCAGAAAAATATCTATGCTATGAACCCGGCGCTGGATCTGTAATCCATACAAAAATCCCCATCACAAAGATGGGGATTTTTTCGCTTACAATGTTTTCAATTTTTTCAGAATTTCTTCATCAGCGGGACAAAAATCATACTGATCGATCTCTGCCGTTGTGATCCAACGAATGTCATGGTGTTCCAGCTTTTGTGGCGTGCCGGAAATAATTTTCGCATGGAACAAAGTCAGCGACACTGTCAGATCCGGATATTCATGCTGCAGCTGCAGGAACACTTCTCCTACCTCAACGGCAACATCCAACTCTTCCCTGCACTCCCGAATCAGGGCCTGCTGCTTTGTTTCACCGGGCTCTACCTTGCCCCCAACAAATTCCCAAAGAAGCCCTCTTGCTTTATTTGCAGGTCTTTGACAGGCAAGAAACCGATTTTCTTTCCAAATCAGTGCAGCAACAACCTCTACCATAACAACCTCACTGTGTGGTTTCTGCAAACAGATTCAATTCGCTTTCCGGATCAAACAATAAAATCCGGTTTTCATCAAAGGAAAAATGAACAGTCTGTCCGTTTGCGGATTGCTCTGCAGCATCATCGGTATCGGGCAGAAGGACAACTGCTTCTTCTCCGCCAAAGCGAACATGAAGATGAATACTGGAACCCATCATTTCCGACAGCTCGATCACACCGGAGAAGTCATTTTCATCCTTGGAAACCAGAATATGCTCCGGACGGATACCAAGGGTCACAGACCTGGGCTCTACACGACGCGCTTCCAGAAGCTTTTGTTTTGCGGCAGAAAGCCGGATCTGTTTATCTGCAATGGAAACAACATATCCATCGGCATCTTTGCAGAGCTCTGCAGAAAACAGATTCATCCGCGGTGCTCCAACAAAGCCTGCAACAAAGAGATTGGCCGGATGATAGAACACCTCGCGGGGTGTTCCGATCTGCTGTACAAAGCCATCCTTCATGATTACGATCCGGTCACCAAGGGTCATGGCTTCCGTCTGATCATGCGTGACATAGACAAAGGTCGTCTGCAGTCTGCTGCGCAGCTTCATGATTTCTGTCCGCATCTGATTGCGGAGCTTGGCATCCAGATTGGACAGCGGTTCATCCATCAGGAAAACCTTGGGATTGCGCACGATGGCACGGCCAATGGCAACACGCTGCCGTTGACCACCGGAAAGCGCCTTCGGCTTTCGCTTCAAAAGATCAGTGATATCCAGAATTTCCGCCGCTTCCCGAACTTTTTGATCAATCACCCGGCGGGGATATTTCCGGAGCTTCAGGCCATAAGCAATGTTGTCATAGACCGTCATATGGGGATACAGGGCATAGTCCTGAAAAACCATGGCAATATCCCGGTCTCTGGCTAGAACGTTATTAACAACCTTGCCGCCGATGGAAATCTCACCCTCCGTAATTTCCTCCAAGCCGGCAATCATACGCAGAGTGGTGGATTTTCCGCAGCCGGAAGGGCCGACCAGAACGATAAACTCCTTATCGGCAATATCCATATGAAAATCCTGAACAGCAACAACGGATTTATCATAGACTTTTTTTACATGATTCAGGCTGATTTCTGCCATAGGTCAACCCTCCCCTCTTTTTGCGTATCGTTTTTCCCGGGCACGCTCCCGAACCGAGATCGCTGCTTTTGGAATGTTTCTGGCTGCAATCCGATATCCACGGATCGTCATGCGAATGACCAGAACAATTCCGCTGACAACCGGGCAGATTGCAAATACAATCATTAGAATCAGCAGCAGCGCAAGATAATCCTCGATCATGCGGACTGCATTTTCCCAATAGGGATAAATGACGCCGTTGTTTCGCATAGAGCGGCTTCCGAAATCGCCTATTACCCGCAGCAGACCGGAAACAGAAAATCGCCCTGTATTCTGCACAACATCACTGGTGCCGACACTGAAATTCTCCTTTACAAGAGACAAGCCAAAACCGGAGATCATATCGGGCAGCACGATCTCATAGCAGGAAATCCCTGCCTGTGTGAGCTTCTGCAAGGCGCTGTAGGAGAGGAAAATGCCCGCACCGTCACCATATGCTTCTATGGACGCAAAATCGCTCTCACGGCGAATGACGCCAGCCACATAATAGGATTCACCCTGAATGGAAACTGTCTGACCGGCTACATTGGAACCGCCGAACAGCTGCCATGCGACAGTCTCATCCAGAATGACGCGATCCTGCATCAGATCTGACTCATAGATATAGCTACCGCTGAGCAGCTGCAGCGGATGAAACAGAAAGAAGTTCCCGCCCACACCAACTGCTTTTACTTCTGTACTGCCGTTTTCGCCATTTACAGTCAGCTTTGCTTCGCCGCTGTAGGCGTCGCTGTAGAGTGAACCGTTGACGGGAGCCTCCAGCGATGCATCCACCATCTTCTGATCAAGCGTTCCTCGGAATTGAAATATCTCTTCCTCAGATTTTGGCGCATCTACCGGCATAAAACAGCCAATCTGTGCAAAACGCATTTCGTTTCCATTGCGCCAACGATGCGCTGCATCAACAGAGAGGAGTTTTCGGGAAAGAACACCAAACACGACCAGACAAACGAAAAACAGCAGGATCAGAACAGCATTTACAATTGCCAGATGCCATTTTCTTTTATCGACACGTATTTTCATCCGTTGTCCACCAGCCTCACCTGGTTACCGGCCTCAATGGGAATGGTGGAGGTGGTGATCACAAAATCACCGTAGGCCAGTCCGCTGACGGCAGAAGTAGTGTCATCGGATGCCAAAACCTGCACATCGGCTCTGGTTGCAATATAACGGTTGCCGAGGGGGCTGGGCTTTGCCACAATGACCAGCACAAACTTACCGTTAGAATCGGTTCGGATGGCGCTGTTGGGCACCAACGTATCATAGTTGGCGCTGCGCTGACCGATGGACAGGGTCAGGTTGGTGCCCGCCTGAAGCTCGTCGCCGGTCAGGCGGAACATCAGAATTTTACCGCCGGTCATATTCTGGGGATCATTGATGATATTTTCTAGAGTGGCGGTGATATTTCCGTACCAGTAGTTGGTGATCTCAGCCGTATCGCCGATAGTTACCTTTCTGGCCTGCTCCACGGTAACAGGGATCTGCATAGTATAGCCACGGTCGGCTATGGTGATGGACATTACGGGCATCTCTGCACCGATGGTATTGCCCGCAGAGGTGTGAATGGTACTGACAACGCCTGAGACAGTGGAATATATATCCTGTCCGTCAGCCTCAGCAGAGAGGGTCTCGATCAGTTCCTTTTGCTTTTCGATGGCTTCTTTCTCTTTTTGCACATCCAGAGAAGAGGAATCACTCAAACTGAGCTCAAACAATCTGTCTTCCAGTGCTTCTTCTGCCGCCTTCAGCGCCGCAGCAGCACCTGTGGCGCTGGTAAGGTCGTTGATCAGATCCTGCTGATCTTCAATGACCTCTGCGTAATTATCTGCATGATCTTCCAGAACCTTGATAGAATATTCAAATTGGGAAATAACATGGTAAGCATCATCCAGTCTGGCTTGCGCCATGCTGGCAGCATGAATTGCTGCTTCCAGATCTGCAATTTTCGAACTGGCTACGGAAACAACAAAACGATAAATATCAGAAAAAATCTGATCTGCAGCAACCGGCATTAAATAATCTGTCTGTGCGAGAACTGCATCAACATCAACAATTAACGTGTCATATGCATTGCCAAGTTGCTGTGCATATGCTTCATCAATACCGGACATGGACGTCAGCAGTAAATAGTCCTCCGCAAAAGCTGCCATGCGAACCGCAACATCACCCTCTGCATAACCATCGCCGCAGGAAGTTGCGTAATCAAGCAGTGCATTGTAATCGTTTTCATGTATATATCTGTCGCGATCCAACGTTACAACCGTATCAGATATCTGCGCAATCTTATTCTGTGCTTCAAAAATAACAGAGTCTGCAGCAGCTGCCTCCTGCTCCAATTCGGAAATATCGGACTGGTAGTCACTCAAAGCATCACGGACATCCTGCAGCTCATTGTTCACATCCTTGAGATCGCGCTCCAGATTCTTCAAGATAAGTTCAGCGTTGCTTTTCTCTGCCTCAATCTTATCCGGATCCACATTGCTGTAGCGCTGATAGTTCTGCAGGGCTTCATTATAAGCATCCCGAAGCTTTTGGGTTTGGCGATCCTCTCTGGACGAAGCATTGGATTCTTCTATAAGCCGCTTCTGATACGCCAGCTCCATATCGGCAAGCATATCTTTTGCCTGTTGCAGTTCCTGACTGTCCATAGGTTCCAGAGTCAGCAGCAGATCGCCCACCTGCACTTCGTCACCGGTACGGACCATGACGCTTTTGACCTTTCTGGTCTGGCTCAGGGTCACATCATAGGTCTCGTTGGCAGAAATGGTGCCGCTTCCGCGGATCTTGGCATTGATGGTACCGGAATATACCGTCTGCGTTGCCACTTCCGGAAGAGAGCGATTCATAATGGTATTGGAGAAAAAGGTCAAGATCAGCATGATCACAAGAAAAATGATCAGAACTGTTTTTACCCATTCCCGTTTATTCGTCTTTGTTTTTTCCATAAGTACTCCTCTTTTAACCCTTTACGGATCCGGAATGTGCAATGCCTTCTACAAGATAAGCCTCGCCATGAAGGAACAGCAGAAGGCCGGGAAGCATATAAACCACTGCAATGGCAAACGCAATGCCGATCTCACCGGTATTGATGGTGGAGAGATAAACCGACAGCGGCTGCTGCGACACATCCTCCAGCAAAATCAGGGGCTGCTCCACCATGTTCCAGTAATCGATAAACACCAGAATGGCGATGGAATACAGCGCTGAGCGGCATTGGGGCAGGCAGATATTCTTAAAAATCTGCCATTCGGTGGAGCCATCCAGTTTGGACGCCTCGATCAGCGAATTGGGAATGCGCCGCATAAACTTCGTCAGCAAAAATACCGAAAACGGCGCAAATGTACCGGGCAGCAGAATAGCCCAGCGGGTATTGTAGATTCCGAACCACTTGCTGACCAGATAGTTGGGAACCAGCGTGACCTGATAGGGCATGAGCATCAAAATCACATAGGTGAAGAAGATCACATCACTGACCTTCCCTCTCCAGCGGGTAAACCCATAGGCCGCAATGGAGGCCACGGCAAGCTGACCCAGAACGATGGGCACCACAAGAATGACAGAGTTCCAGAATTTCAGCAAATATTCTGGGCTGCGGAATAGAACCGTAATATACTGGGTAAAGCTGACCTTGTCCGGAATGAATTTCAGATTGATCTGGTCGGCAATATAGCCACCGCCGTTATCAACAGCAGTTTCAAAGACCTTGCCGTAATTTGCCGTGATCTCCGATTGTGTCATAAAAGAGTTGGTAAAGGTCACAAGGGTCGGCAGCAAAAAAGAAAATGCGTAGACTGCCGCAAGGATCGTCAGGATGGTACGGCCCACATAATGTTTCTTTTTCATCCTTCCACATCCTTTCCGAAGCGATTTTCCGCCGCAAAGAGGAGGGCGATCAGCACGATCATAGCCAGCGCCATAAACACGGCCGCAGCCGACAACCGCTGATAATCCGATCCGGCAAACATATTGTTCATGAAATGCTGCATCATGTAAAGGCCTGTGTAGGGATAAGCACCGGTGAGCAGGTAGATCTCCCGAAACACCTTAAAGGAATTGATGATGGAAAGGATCGTCACGAACAGAACCGTGGGTGACAGATACCGCAGCTTGATATTAAAAAATTTATGGGCTGCGGAAGCGCCCTCCACATCGGCAACCTCCAGAAGTGTTTTGGGAATATTGTTCAGGGCTGCCATGAACAATATCATAAAATAGCCCAGATTTTTCCACAGGAACAGGACAATAATGACGATTTTACAATAATCCGATTTGAGCCAGTCCACCTTTTCCCATCCGAACACAGAAAGGAACTCGTTGACCGCGCCATTCTGGTGAAACAGAACCTGCCAGACGAGAATAACCGAGGCAATGGGCACCACCATAGGACTAAGAAAAAACGTACGGAACTGACTTTTCATGGGGATTCGGCATTCCAGCATCAGTGCAAGCGCCATAGAAAGTACCACCGAAAGAGGCACGGCAATGCCAGTGAAGGTCAGGGTGTTCTTCACTGCGATCTTGAACGCATTATTTTGGAAAACATTTTTGTAATTCTGCAGTCCGGCAAAGCTGTGATTCATGGGGCCGTAAATAAAGGAATAATAAATGACGACGCAAAACGGAAGAATGAAAAACAGCAGTACACCCAGAAAGCTCGGGCCCAGAAAGCAGGACGCCCGCAGCAGATCCTTTGCTTTTCCGCTAAGGCTGCCCCGTCTGTGCAGGCGGGGAGCCTGCGTATTTATTTTTCTCTTCGTTTTCAACACAGACGCCCCCGCCTTTCTCATTTTTTCCTATTATAGCGCATTTGGATACATAACACAATATCTGTGTTAGCAGGAAAGCAAAAACACTAAATCTTCCAGTATCAGCTATTTTCCATGACATACAGACCAACACGGTCCTGAATCAGTCTGGCAGCTTCCTCGGCAGTCTTCTGACCGTTGAAGAAGGCATTGGCTTCCTGCAGGATCAGCTTGTTGATCTCGTTATCGAAGGAAGTGAAATTGCTGCAGTTATTGTAGATCTCCATGAAAATCGCAACTTCTTCATCGGACACAGCATAAAGTTCGATCTGCTCTTCATCCCCATACCAGATGGTCATCCGGGGAGAAGGAACCTGCTCACCGGTTTCGTAATCCTCGTAATAATCGATTTCCTTACTCTTCTCAACCAGCACATCGAAGGAGTGCTTATTAGTGGGGAATTCATACATATATTCCTGCGTCTGGTGCTCCTCCGTCAGATAGGTGCGGATAAAGCTCCACGCCGCATCCACATTTTTGCAGGATGCGGAAATCGCCATGCTTTCATCGATCTGGAAGCTGCTGCCATTGTTGCTCATGGTAGGATAACCAATGAAATTGGCCTTTTCTGCGAAAACCTCATTGGCCCACATGACAGATTCGAAGGAATACAGATGGGTTCGGTACAGCATCTGTCTGCCGGAACGAAGTAATGCTGCCTCCGGTTCATAATTGTATTCGATATTTTCGTAATCGATTTCCAGCGGGAACTGATTGGCAAATTTCAGATAGTTGATGAATTCCTGACTGTCAAAGCTGCACTGCATGGTTTTCCAATCGATGAAGCTTTCGGCATTGCGGCTGATGAAGTTGGTCAGGATGGATTCCTTCGTGTCATAATTGCCGAAGATGGTGGTATCCTCCGGCTGTGCATCCAGTGCGGCAATAAAATCATCCATGGTCCAGGTATTTCCGGAGCCGACTACACTTTCCTTGCCAACCAGTGTGGCGATGCTGAAGCTGTCCGTGATCTGATAGAGTTTGCCATCCACAGACAAGGCATCAAAGAAGTGGGTCATCAGGTCTTCTCTGCCGAACTCTGCATCACTGTCAATCAGAGGCCACAGATCCATGAAAATGCCCTGTGCTTCATACTTCTGAACAGGCACTTCCGCATTCATCACAAACAGATCGGGAATAACGCCGGACATGATCTCCGTGTTCAGCTTCTGCAGACCGGCATAGGGATCCTCTTCCGTGGCGTACTGGGAGTACTCCTTGACCACAATCCGCACATCGTCATGAGATCTGTTAAACTGGACGATTTCGGAGCGCATATCCCACGGCATGTAGAAGCAGGCAAGAACCAGCTCCTGCTTCACAGGCAGAGTGGCAGGATCCACGGGATCCATCACCAGCAGGCTGTATTCCTGTTTCTGCTCTTTATCATTGTAGGTTGCTTCCAGTGTGAATACGCGGCCATCTGCGGCGAAGATGGTCTCACCGTTGAGGTTGCTGCTGTCCACATCGCAGTCGATCCAGGAGAACAGCTTTTCGCTCTCCGGAGCGCCTTCCTTGCAGCCATAGAAGGTACCGTTATAAGCATAGATATAATCAAAATCACTGCTGCCGAAATAAATATCATAGGCATTGTAATGCAGCTTCGTTGCCTCGCCAAAGGCCTTGGCCTGCAGGTCGATCTTCTTCAGGAAGCTGCCGTCCTCCTGCCAGATCCATGCTGCCAGAGAACCATCCGGCAGCTGGAACATATTGTTGACGCCCTGTTCACAGGTGATCATACCTGTTTCCTGACCGCTTTGATCGAAAATATGAATCCCCTGCCAGTCGGAGCCGACGATCTCCCCGCTGTCCATCACAAACAATCTGCTCAGGTAGACATCCTGAGGCACGGTCAGTTCAATAGTCTGCAGAATGCTGCCATCGGCAGACAGCTGGTGCATCATCATCTTGTTCAGGCCCTGCGTATAGTAATCATACTGGTTATGATCCTCAGGATCAAAGTCCTCCGGAAGATCGAAAAACCAGGTGTTAATCCGTTCGGTCACCCAGATGGTATCATCAGCGCCGGGCTGAATGGCAGTGATGTATGCATTGCCTTCGTGGCCTTCCGGTGCCTTAAAGGGAACGAAAGAACTCAGTTCCGAAACAATACCCGTGTCCAGATCCATCCGGAATACAAAAGACCGGAAAAAGGACTGCATAAAGGGCTCGCCGGTAACCTCATCAATGATCGGTTCACCGGTTACGATATCGATCATCGGTTCTTCCTTATCCAGACACTCCGCATAGAAGAACATGGAATTACCAGAAATCACATAATTGCCGATATATTGCGGCTGACGCTCGCCCTCAATCTCCAGCGGGATCCATCTGGGCTTAAATGCATATTTCCCAAGTGCGCTGACAGTTTCTTCATCCTGTTTGGAAGGCTTCTTCGTTTCATTGGAGCTGCCGGGCTCAGACGGATCCTGCGTCTTGCTGCATCCTGCAAACAAGCCAACCAGCAAAACAGCAATCAGTAAAAAAGCAAGCAATCTCTTCTTCATGTCAGTACCTCCTAAATATTTTTTACTGTATTATAAATAACGATACACTTTTCCGCAACAACAAAACTGTATCAAAATATTAACTAACAATAACAGGCTCCGAATACGTCAAAGGCATCTACTTATATAGACGGAAAACAACTGTAAAAGGTTTCCTGTTGTAAAAGAATATTTTTGTTCTGCCATTTCATCCTTTAAAATCATACATGGATTCCGATTGAGATTTCTTAAATTCTGGGGCTTTACATTATGGAAAAAAACAACTAAAATATACAAAATACCGTTAAGGGGAATCATTATGGAAAATGCAGTAAAACGAATTGGAGTCCTCACCAGCGGCGGCGACGCCCCTGGCATGAACGCAGCCATCCGCGCAGTTGTAAGAGCCTGTCTGTATCGCGGAATTGAATGCGTCGGCATTCGCCGCGGCTATAGCGGTCTGATCAGCGGTGATATCAAGGTTATGAACTCCTCCAATGTCAGCCATATCATCAACCGCGGCGGCACGATCCTATACACAGCACGGAGTGATGAATTCCGCACGGAGGAAGGCCAGAAACGGGCAGCAGGCACCTGCAAGCTGCTGGGTCTGGACGGAATAGTTGTGATCGGAGGAGATGGTACTTTCCGCGGCGCGGAAGCCCTTTCCAAGCACGGCATCTCCGTTGTGGGCATCCCCGCAACCATTGACAACGATATTGTCTGTACCGACTACACCCTCGGCTTTGATACCGCTTCCAACACAGCAGTGGACGCCATCGACCGCCTGCGGGATACCATGCAGTCCCATGAGCGCTGCTCCGTTGTGGAGGTCATGGGCAGAAATGCCGGTCATCTGGCGCTATATGTCGGTCTGGCTGTTGGCGCGACGGCGGTTCTCATGCCGGAGGTTCCCGTTGACTTTGAAAAGGATGTGGTGGAAAAAATCCGCCGCGCCAGGCTCAGCGGAAAGACCCATTATATGATCGTCGTCGCCGAAGGTGCCGGAAGCGCCATGAAAATCGGTGCACAAATCGAAGAAGCACTGGGTCTCAGTCCCCGTGTCACCATTTTGGGCCATATTCAGCGCGGCGGCGTACCCTCTGCCCGTGACCGTGTAATGGCAACCCGCATGGGCTACCAGGCCGTAGAGGTTCTGGCTGCAGGTATGACAAACCGTGTGATCTGCTCCCACAACGGCAGCATGATTGATGTGGACATCGAAGAAGGCCTATCCATGAAGCGCGGGCTAAATCAGCAGCAGTTGGAAGCGCTGGAAGCCATGACCGGACAATAATATAGTCAGGACCACCCGTATAACGGGTGGCCTGCTCAGCCCCTATAAGGGGCTGATACCAGCAGAGCCTTAAGGCTCCCGAAGCGTATTTCCATCGCATACTTGCCCCGCTGCCAACTTCAGTTGGTGGTGGGACTTTTTA
>JAZSCX010000092.1:0-14393 GCA_045530865.1 Candidatus Avilachnospira sp. | reverse complement strand
CAAGTTGGATGCAATGGCAGAGGACAATGTGCATCCCGTACCATGAGTATTAGGATTGTTGATTCGTTTCCCATGGAACCAAGTCAGTTGACCATTCACACAGAGCAAATCATTGGCATCGTTGATGCTATGACCACCTTTCAGCAGCACTCCGCAGCCATAACTTTTGCTGATGCATTCTGCTGCAGCAATCATCCCCTCCAGATTTTCAATTCTCATACCGGACAGCACTTCCGCTTCCGGAATATTGGGTGTGACCAGTGTAGAAATAGGAAGAAGCTTGGTCTCTAGCGTTTCCACAGCCTCTGCTTTCATTAATGGTGAACCAACTGTTGCCACCATAACGGGATCCACCACAATTTTCTCCGCCTGATGACGCTTCAGACAACCTACCACCGTTTCCATCAGTGCGCTGTTTGGTATCATACCGATTTTCACAGCATCTGGGCGAATGTCATCGAATATCATATCAATTTGTCGCTCCAAGAAAGCGGGTGTTACCTCGTAAATTTCTGATACACCGGTAGTGTTTTGAGCCGTCAGCGCTGTGATGGCACTCATCGCATAAACACCATTCATGGTCATTGTCTTCAAATCTGCCTGAATACCGGCGCCTCCACTGCAGTCACTTCCTGCAATGGTCAATGCTGTTTTCATTTTCATAGTTTTTACTCCTTTCGTTTTTCAGCATTGTTTTCTATAGCGGTATAAGGTGGTGCCCCCAATCTACCGCTTGAAGCTGTCGGCTTATTCAGCCGAAGCAAACTTCCAAAATGGATTTAAATCAGAATAATCTGGCAAATAGACATCTGCTGTTTCACAAACATCGCTTTGTCTGCTCTCGTGAGCGTCATAAACCGCAGCTACCATAAAACCATCGTCTTTCGCTGTCTGGATTGCATGCCACGCATCTTCAACTACCACCATGTTGCTGCGGTCGGTTTTCAGATGCTCCATCGCCGCTCGGAAAATCAAAGGACTGTCTTTTCCGCTTCCGACCTTGGTACAGGTGAAAATCTCGGAAAAGAAATGCCTCATCCCGCAGCGTGTCAGCGCAGCCTCTACCTGATACCGATCCGTTGCCGTTGCGATGCACATTTTTGTGCTTTTGCGATCCAATTCCGTAAGAAAAGCAATTACGCCGGGTTTTGGTTCTACCGTGTGGAAATAGAAGTCCTCCACTGTACGGTTGATCTCATCCACGATTTCCTCAATAGATAACGGAATGTCGTAGTGTTCTTTGATGTAACCGGCAGACTGAAGCAGGCTCATAGGTTTAAGAACTTTTTGCAGATCTTCATGCGGCTCTTTTCCTATGGAACGCAGATACGTTTCGCCAGCATTATCCCAGATGAACATGGAGTCGAATAATGTTCCATCGAAATCGAAGATAACGCCCTTCAGCATAAGCCAAGTTCCTTTGCTCTTGCCTTTAGCTCCATTGACGCCTGCTTCGGATCATCCGCTTTCATAATGGCAGACACCACACAGATACCGGCAATGGGGATTCCTGCGAGAACATCGATGTTGTCCTTATTGAGGCCACCGATGGCATTTGTGGGAATGGGAACAGAGTGACAGATATCGCGGAGGGTGTCTGTGGAAGTCAGAACGGTCTTCACTTTTGTGGTGGTGGGATAAATCGCTCCCACGCCCAGATAATCCGCCCCCTGTTCATAGGCTTCCTTTGCCCAGGGAACGGTTTTGGCAGTCGCGCCGACGATTTTATCGTCGCCCATCAGTTTTCTTGCGGTAGCAACAGGCATATCGCTTGCTCCCACATGAACGCCCTCAGCATCAATAGCCAGCGCCACGTCCACGCGATCATCGATAATCAGCGGCACATTGTAGCGTTTTGTGATCTCGTGTACCTTCTCTGCAAGCTCGATATACTCTCGCGTGGACTTGTCCTTTTCCCGAAGCTGAAGGAGAGTTGCACCGCCTTGCAGTGCCTGTTCTACGCGGAAAAGAAATTCCTCCTCAGTGTAGTTGGTGCTATCGGTTATAAAATACAGACTCGGATCAAAATTTTTCATATTCCACCTCACACGTATACGTAATCATTCAGAACCGGCTGTAATCCTTCGCCGGACATATCCTTATACATAGCATCAAAGCTGCGGTTATCATCAATTTCAAACTGCTCATCGCCCTTGACGGCATCATCTTCCTTACCGGTGTACTTGCTTTCGTGGTCTCCAATGCCGGTAGAAACGCCTGCAGAGACTTTGGTTGCAGCAATTTTTACGATACCGTTTCTGAACTCTGCACTTTCACGGGAAGATACGGTAATGCCCACAAAGGGCAGGAAGATGCGGTAAGCACAGAGGATCTGGCAAAGCTGCTTTTCACCCACATCAAGGGGGTTGATTTTGTCGTTATTGATGATCGGACGCAGTCTCGGGCAGGACAGCGACATTTCCGCGTGGGGATATTTACGTTGCAGATAATACACATGAAGTGCGCTTGCCAGAGCATCCTTTCTGAAATCAGACAAGCCGAGAAGCGCAGAGAAAGCAACACCACGCATACCGCCACGGAGTGCTCGTTCCTGTGCGTCAAAACGATACGGCCATACACGCTTGTGTCCAAACAGATGGAGCGTTTCGTATTTGTCGGCATCATAGGTTTCCTGGAACACGGTTACATAGTCTGCACCGCACTCGTGGAGATATTTGTATTCGTCGGTGTTCACAGGATAGATTTCCAGGCCAACCATGCGGAAATACTTTCTTGCCAGCTTGCAGGCTTCACCGATATACTGCACATCGCTCTGCGCACGGCTTTCGCCGGTAAGGATCAGGATCTCCTCCATACCGGAATCGGCGATGACTTTCATTTCATGCTCGATCTGCTCCATGTTCAGCTTCATGCGGTTGATATGGTTGTAGCAGTTAAAGCCGCAGTAAACGCAGTAATTCTCGCAATAATTGGCGATGTACAGAGGGGTAAATAAGTAAACGGTATTGCCGAAGTGCTTGCTTGTTTCCATACGAGCTTTCTGCGCCATCTCTTCCAGGAACGGCTCTGCTGCGGGAGATAAGAGTGCCTTGAAATCTTCAACGCTGCAGGTCTCGTGGTCGAGAGCTGCACGAACATCACGGGCAGTATAGATGGAATAATCAAAGGAATTCATCTGAGACATAACCTGCTGACAGACATCGGATTCGATGATCTCCATGCCCGGCAAATATTCCATGTGATTCTTACGACTGGACGGATCTGTTTCCAGTCTGTGTTTTTTCTCTAACGCCGCCGGTGACAGGTGCTCGGAATCTACAAAAAATTGATTTTCCATAACAGTTCTCCTTAATCACGTAGGAAGCCGGTCAGAGGATCGGAAGCGGAAGCACCACGGGTCAGTACACGACCAAGACCGGACAGATATGCTTTTCTGCCTGCTTCGATTGCCTGACGGAAAGCAGATGCCATCAGCGGCAGATCACCGGCAGTTGCCAGAGCGGTATTTGCCATAATTGCGGCTGCGCCCATTTCCATGGCTTCGCAAGCCTGCGAAGGTCTGCCAATGCCTGCGTCCACGATGATAGGCAGATCAATCTCATCAATGAGAATCTGAATGAATTCTTTGGTTGCCAAACCCTTGTTGGAGCCAATCGGAGAAGCCAGAGGCATAATGGTAGCGGCACCGGCATTGACCATATCACGGGCAGCGTTCAGATCGGGGTACATATAAGGCATGACAACAAATCCTTCATTTGCGAGAATCTCGGTAGCCTTAATGGTTTCCTGATTGTCGGGCAGCAGATACTTGGTATCACGCATGATTTCTACCTTAACGAAATTGCCGCAGCCAAGTTCTCTGGCAAGGCGGGCAATACGGACAGCTTCCTCTGCGTTTCTCGCACCGGAGGTATTAGGCAGAAGGGTGATGCCTTCGGGAATGTAATCCAGAATATTTTCCTGGTCCTTGGTGTTTGCCCGACGGACAGCCAAGGTGATGATCTCTGCACCGGCATCTTTGATGGCTGCCTCAATGAGCTTCATGGAATACTTACCGGAACCCAGAATAAAACGGGAATTAAATTCGTGACCGCCGATTACCAACTTATTGTTGTTCGTCATAGTAAAATCCTTCTTTCTTAAACTTCAAATTCACCTGCGAGGATCCGCAGGACGGTATGTGCCTGATGGGCGGCGCAAAGCATCACGCGGGGAGCAACTAAGCCGATGCTATCGGCCACATCGCTTCTTTCGTCGCCGCATAGATAGAAACGCTTTGTGATTTTTCTTGTGCGGATTGTATTTGCTGTTCCCATACCTGCCATTCCGGAAGCCGCAACCAGATATTTGTCCGGCATGATTTCCAGCACCTTATTTACCAACATGGCTTTTGCTTCCGCATCGTCAAATGCTTCGCAGATCACATCGACACCCTTAAGCAACTCCGCGCAATTATCTTCTGCGATTTTCTGTGTTGCGGTCTCAAGTTTGATATACGGTGCAATTTCAAAAAGGTTTTCCGCAAGCGCTTCTGTTTTGAATCTGCCAATTTGATTTGCTTTGTACTGCTGCCGGTGGAGGTTGGTAAGATCGACCCGGTCATAGTCGATCAGAATCAGCCTTCCAACACCTGCTCTTGCCAAAGCTACGGCAATATTGGAGCCTAAACCGCCAAGGCCGCAGACAGCAACGGTGGCATCCGAAAACTGACTCTGCAGATCTTTCCCATGCCGTCTTTCCAATGCCGCAAGCCATTCTTCCTGTGTCGGAATCATTTAGCCACCTCCCACAAAGCTGACAACTTCCAGACTGTCGCCATCTTCCAGAACGGTTTCGCCATACTGGGATTTGAAGACAATGTCGCCGTTACGCTCCACGGCGATCCTTTTGGGATCATAATTCGTAGTAGCCAGATACTCTGCAATTGTCTTTCTTGCAATGTCCAACTCCATACCGTTTACTTTGACCATGATCGCACCTCCTAAAATAAAAATACGGGAAACCTCCGATTTGGAAGTTTCCCGTGACGCTCACAAAAGTCCCTACGTTGGCATTATCCAAATCAGGTATATGGGTCGAAGGTCATACCTTCCTCTCAGCCCGTCATACGAGCTCCCCGTGTATTCAATTAGAAATAAAAACAGGAGACACCCTTTGGATGCCTCCTGTAAAAAATCCGTGTGTGACTTCCTACGGCGGCATTATCCGCATCAGGTTTAAGGGTCGAAGTTCGATTACTTCCTCTCAGCCTGCACAACAAGCTCCCCTGTGTTTACTTATGTTTTAATTATAAAACGGCAGTCTGCAAAATGCAAGTCTAAATTACTCCGACCCCTTTTAAGTAAAATGGGACTTGTTCGGGAGAATAACATTGCTTTCGTTTAATCCTTGTACCTGCTTAAAATAAAACATCACAAATCACCAAAACGATGATTTGTGATGTTTTACATTTTCCGTATCGATTGCCCTCGGTTCACATTGTTTCCCTATGCGACCGTGGACTTGCCGCAGGGCAGTTTTTGATATATAATCGGTGCAAAAGATTTGCGGAGGAAAACGTATGGAACAGTATATTCGGGAGCAACAGCCCTTGCTGCGGCAGCTGATCCATGAGCTTTGCGCCATTCCTGCACCGTCCTATGAAGAGGATGCCCGGGCGGCTTATGTAAAAAACTGGCTGGAACGCCATGGGGCAGAGGGCGTGTTTGTGGATGAAGCCAAAAATGTGATCTGGCCTATGGGTGATACGGGCTCCAACGAAGTGGTGGTCTGCATGGCCCATACCGATACGGTGTTTCCGGATCGGACGCCCATGCCTTTCCGGGAGGAAAACGGGCGGTACTACTGTCCCGGCGTCACCGATGACACGGCACAGCTGGCGGTACTGCTGGTCAGTGCTCTGTATTGGCAAAAGCAAACACCCCGATGCGGCCTGATCATCGTGGCCAATTCCTGCGAGGAGGGATTGGGCAATCTGAAGGGCAGCCACGCCATTGTGGAGCGGTACGGCAGCCGCCTGCGGGAGCTGGTGACCATCGACGGCACCAACCTTTATGAAATTGTGGACAGAGCGGTGGGCTCCCATCGCTACCGGGTGACGGCTGTGACAGAGGGCGGACACTCCTTCGGCAATTTCGGCCGCCCCAATGCCATTCACGAGTTGGCAAAGCTGGTTTCGGCATTGTATGAGCTGCCTGTTCCCTCGGAACATGGCAGCAAAACGACTTTCAATGTAGGGACGATCTCCGGCGGAACATCGGTCAATACCATTGCGCAGGAAGCACAGATGCTCTATGAGTACCGTTCCGACAGCAGAAACTGTCTGGCACAGATGGAATCTGCCTTCCTGCAGGCGGTACAGAAGGCGGGCAGGGAGGACGTACAGTTCCGGGTGGAAAAGATCGGAGACCGCCCCTGCGCTGCAAATGTGGATTCTGAAAAGCAGCAGGCACTGGTGAACCGTGCGGCACAGGCAGTCAGGCAGGTGACAGGACAGGAACCGGTATTTCGCTCCGGCTCCACCGACTGCAATGCGGCGCTGGGTGTGGGAATCCCTGCAGTCTGCTTCGGCGGCTGCGTGGGTGGAGGCTGCCATACCCGGGAGGAATATCTGGAGCTGGACTCGCTGGAAAACGGCTGCCGGTTGGTCATGAAGTTCCTGCGGGGATATTATTAATCAGAATAAGCGGTAGGGCGGCAGGGGAGTCCGGAATAACAGCAGCCGCAGGCCGTTATCGGCAAACACGGCTGCGGCCGAAAGTGGAATCCACAGCAGAAAATAGGGAAGGCAGATCTGTCCATGAAGATTGAGGGGCAGGGAAGAGTAGTCCCAGACATTTAGTTGAAGCCAGCAGTTGACCACAAGGCCGGTCAGCAGCTCCAGTACCGTGACGGCACAGGCACCCAGAACCGCCTGAGCGGCAACGGGCATTGGGCGGCTCCGGTCCAGTCTGCCGATGAGCCAGAAGCACAGGCCGCCCAGTACAAACATGGAGATGTGGCTTCTGCCGCGCCAGAGCAGTTCGATCAAAACATAAATACCGCCGCCAATGGCGGAAATCAGCAGTTCCTGCCAGAGTATCATCGTAAATCACCTCAAATAGTATGCCCGTTTTGGGAAAAAATACCGGAATAGGCGTGTTTCCGGCGGGAAAAATATTTCTGCGGAAAAATAAAAAAATTGTTGACAAAAGTGGTATGACCCTGTATAATAATGCTTGCCCGTCAGGCGTGGCAATCATACGGCGGCATAGCTCAGTTGGTAGAGCATTCGGTTCATACCCGGAGTGTCATCTGTTCGAGTCAGATTGCCGCTACCAGGCCCGTTGGTCAAGCGGTTAAGACACCGCCCTTTCACGGCGGTAACATGGGTTCGATTCCCGTACGGGTCACCAAAAAAAGACACCACCCATTTGGGTGGTGTTTTTTTGCCGTACGGGAATCGAAAGGCCGTTAAGAAAACATGCCAGCGGCATGTTTTTAGGCCGTGGGAGATTCCCTCTCTTTCGGAGCACGACCCGAAAGGGTCGGGAAATGAAAGAGAACCGGATAAAGGAAGCAGTGATGGATGGGCACCAGTGGGTGGTGTTTTTTTGCCGTACGGGAATCGAAAGGCCGTTAAGAAAACATGCCGGTGGCATGTTTTTAGGCCGTGGGAGATTCCTTTTCTTTCAGAGCACAGCCCGAGAGGGCTGAGAAATGAAAGAAAACACAGGACAGGAAGCAACGAAGGATGGGAGCCTATGGGTGGTGTCTTTTTTGTCGTACGGGAATCGAAAGGCACGCCCGCAGGCGTGCCTTTGCTGTTTATGCATTTGTCAGTTCTTGGATCCTTTCGGCAATGGGGCAGGCGGCTTCATAAGGGCAGCTTCCAAAGCTGCAATCGGCACAGTAGTCGCCGTCAGAGCCCTCCAGCATGACGGTGCGGCTGCCGTCCAAGGCGCGGCAGTAACCGCTGATAAATTCTTCCAGCTCCATTACGCGTCCTCCAGAATGCAGTAGCCCATAGGCGCCAATGTCAGCCATGTGGGGGCAACGGTGTGCAGATTGTGGCCGCAAATGACTTTTCCTGCGGGGATGTCCCAGTTTTCGCTGCTGCGGTTGATGCAGATGCGGATCTTCTGGGTACCCAGTGAGCGGGTATAACCAAGCTTATGATCCCCGGCATGGAAAAAGGCGATGTCACCCAGACGCAGGGCATCGTACCCTTTGCGCAGGCTGCCCAGCAATCGGAAATGCTCCAGAAGCTGCAGGTTTTCTCTGCCCCAGGGATAGGTGCGGCGGTTGAAGGGGTCTTTGCAGCCCTCCATACCGGCTTCGTCAGCGTAGTAGAGACTGGGGCTGCCCGGCAAAGTATATTGCAGCACCGATGCCATCAGCAGCCGCTCCTGAGCAACAGCCAATAGCTGCGGAGAAAGGCGCCGCTTTGCCTTTTCCTCCCGGCTACCGTCAAAATCATCCACCAGCGCCGTTAAGATGCGGGGCGTGTCATGGGTTCCCAACAGGTTCATATTGCTGAGAAAAACCTCTCTGGGGTAGTTTTCTGCAATGGTTAAGACGGTTTCCCGCAGGCAGCTTCCGCTGTCCCGATCCCGAAGAAAATTGATGATGGCGGTACGGAAGGGGTAATTCATGACGGAATCCAGCGTACCGTCCACAAAATAGCGGCAGCGTTTGTTATAGGCGATCTTATTGGATGCATCCTCCCACACTTCGCCCATCAGCAGAGCATCCGGTTTCAGCTTGCGCAGCTGCTTCTTCAGCAGCGCCAAAAATTCGCTGGGCAATTCATCGGCAACATCCAGTCGGAAGCCGTCACATCCGGCTCCCAGCCAGTGAGCAATGACGGAATCCTCGCCGGTGATGATGTAATCAATAAAGGCGGGATCCATCTTGTTAACGGTGGGCAGGGTGTCGAAACCCCACCATGCGTTATAGCTATCCGGCCAATTGTAGAAGGTATACCAACTGTAATAAGGGGATTCTTTAGACCGGTAGGCACCATCGCCGCCAAAGCTGCCCTCCCGGTTAAAATAAAGACTGTTGGAGCCGGTGTGGGAGAATACACCGTCCAGAATCACCCGGATGCCCCGACTGTGTGCGGCATTGCAAAGGGCGGTAAAATCTTCCATTGTGCCCAGCATGGGGTCGGGGGTCTTATAATCGCCGGTATCATACCGGTGACTTGAAAAGCTTTTGCTGATGGGATTCAGATAAAGAATCGTGGTTCCGAGGGAAGCGATATAGTCCAGCTTTTCTGTGATGCCCCGGAAATTACCGCCAAAAAAGTCGTTATTCAGCACCAAACCCTCATTGGTAGGCTGCCACTGCACTTCTTCGTTCCAATTTTCATGAACAGAGTAAGGCTCCAGCTTGCCGGTTAAATCGGTCACGCCGCTGCGGCAGAACCGGTCAGGAAAAACTTGATAAATGGTAGCGCCCATGGACCAATCAGGGGCGTGGAAATCAGCAGGAACGCAGCTGACCTGCCACAGGTCTCCGGCCTCCATGTTGGTGTCATCCCCTTGCTTAAACAGACGGAAAGAGCCGGTTTGACCGGTGATTCGGAAATAGTAGAAGAAAAGACCCGGCGCATCGAAATGAAAGCAGCCGCGAAAACACTGATAAGCACCGTTTGCGCAGTCAAATTCCATAGGGACAGCAAAGGCGTGGCTGCCGTCCTCATGCTGAAAAAGGCATTCCACCCCGGAGGTTCCCACGGAAGCGGGAATGAGAATCTGCAGTGTGCAGTCTTGACCGGGGATCAGAGTTCCAAAGGGGTCTTTGTATTGTAATTCTTTGCTGTTGTAGAGAATTCTCATAGAAGGCTCCTTGTTGAGGTGTTGCACTCTATTATAAACCATTTTTACAAAAAATGAAAGAAGAAAAGAAGAGATCATTTATATTTACAAAAGGAAAGCACCGCCCATTGGGCGGTGCTTGTGATTTTTCGGTTACCGGCCCAGCATCCGGTGGAACAGATCCATATAACGGGAGGCGGGTACATTCCAGCTGAAGTCCTGCCGCATGTCGGTTTCCTGCAAGCTGCGGAACCCGGGGCGGTTGCAGTGATATAGGTGCAGGCAGCGCTTTACGGCGGCCATAAAATCGTCGCCGTTGTAGCTCTGGAAGGTAAAGCCCAGACCGCCTTCGCCGTTTTCATCGCAGGGCGGAACGGTGTCCTTCAGACCGCCGGTGGCGTGGACCACGGGTACGGTGCCATAGTGCATGGCATTCATCTGGCTTAAGCCGCAGGGCTCGGACTTGGAGGGCATCAGATAGATGTCGCCGCCGGCATAGATCCGTGCAGCCAGACCCAGATTAAAGGTGATCTTGGCAGCCACCCGATCGGGGAACTCCGCGGCAAGCTCTGTAAAGAACTGCTCAAAATGCTTTTCGCCGGTTCCGAGGATGAGCAGTTGGCAATCCTCTTCCCACAGAAGCTTCCGGGCGATGTAGCACAGCAGGTCCAGACCCTTGTGGCCGGCAAGACGGGTGACCATGACCATCAAGGGGGTATCCGGCTTTACGGGCAGCCCCACTTCCTGCTGCAGAGCGGCCTTGCAGGCGGCTTTGCCTGCTACAAAGCTTTCCGCATTGTAGTTAACGGGCAGAGCAGGGTCGGTCAAGGGATTGAAGGTGTTCACATCGATGCCGTTGGTGATGCCAGTCAGCTTCCATGCAGCGCCGGATATGATGCCGTCCAGTCCATGGGCATAGTAGGGGTACATCAGTTCCCGGGAGTAGGTTTCGGAAACGGTGGTGACCATGTCGGCAGTTTCAATGGCACCTTTCATCATGTTGACGGAGCCGTTCATATCCATGCAGCCCCGGTATTCCCAGGGAAGCGCCAGAACATCATCAAAGAAGCCGCCGTGAGCCCAACCCTGATATTCAATATTGTGGATGGTGAACATACACCGGGTGTTGGGGAAAGAATCCCGGTACATTGCCCGAAGATAGGTGGGGACCATGGCAGTCTGCCAGTCGTTGCACTGCATCACATCGGGGACGAAGTTCATCCGCTTCATGAGATCCAGACAGGCCTTGGAGAAGAAAGCGAAGCGTTCGCTGTCGTCCATATCTCCGTAGATGGCGCCGTCACGGGCACCAAAGTAGTAGTCGTTATCAACGAAGTAGACCTGCACGCCGTCGTTGCGGCCCTTCAGCCGCAGAAGCCCGGCATACTGCTGCCGCCAGCCAAGAGCCACATTGCAGTACAGCACCAGCTCTGTTTGGATGGCTGGGTTGTGCTTGATTTTCTTGTAGTGCGGCAGGAACAGCACGACCTCGTTGCCTTCGATCCGGGCCAGGGCGGAGGGAAGAGCCTCCATCACATCGCCCAGTCCGCCGGATTTGATATAGGGAGCACCCTCGGATGCGAGGATGGCTATCTTCATACGATCTCTCCTCTTTTTACAATGATGGGATTGCTGGGGGTTCCATAGAGTCGGGCACCGGGACGGACGGTGACATCCTTGTCCAGAATTGCATACTTTAGTTCTGCGCCCTCACCGACCACGGTGTCATTCATGATGACGCAATTTTCCACCTCGGCACCCTCACAAACGGTGACATTACGGAATAGGATGGAGTCCTCCACTTCACCTTCCAGCATACAGCCGTCAGCAATGACGCAGTTCTCGATCTCACAGTTCTCGCCGTAATAGGTGGGAACCCGGTCCCGGACACGGGTGTAGACAGGATGGTTGTAGCCAAACAGATCGTGGCGGATCTTATTGTCGATCAGCGCCAAGGAATTGCGGAAGTACTCCTCCACGGACTCGTTGTACATAGCGATGCCGGGGAACTGGTAGACATTGATGGAAGCGGCCTTCTTCTGCCACATACCCAGCACCAGATCCCTGTCCATATGGAAAAGGTTCCGGGCGATGTGCTCCTTGACCTGCTCTACCAACCACTTTTTGCTCAAAACGAAAATATCCATGGAGGCCAGATAGTCTTTGGGTGCAACATAGTCAACGGCGATATCAGAGACCTCGCCCTTCTTATCCAGCTTCAGCGCCAGATCCAGCTGCTTTTTGCCATCGGCAATGCCGGTCTTGGTGACGACAGTAATATCCTTTCCGCTTTCAATATGGGATTCCAGAACATTGTTAAGGTCAATGTTGGAAAGAATGGCGGAGTCGATCATCACCACATATTCATCTTCGCTGCCGTATTCCAGAAAGCCCATGACGGAATGCAGGGCGTCCAGCTTGCCCCGGTAGATGTCCACAGTGGACATGGCGTAGGGGGTCAGAAATTCCAGACCGCCCTCTTCCAGCTCCAGGCCCCACTCTTCACCGGCACCGATGTGATTCATCAGGCTTTGATAATTGTGGCGGGAGAAAATGCCGATGTGGCGGATACCCGCGGCAGCCAGATTGGAAAGTGCGAAGTCCACCTGACGGTAGCGGCCGCCAAAGGGAAGGGATGCCATGGTGCGCTTTTCGGTCAGACCGCCCAATGTTGCGTCATTGGTGAAAATAATACCCATTACATTCATAGTGCGACCCTCCTTACAGCATCTCACCGGGCAGCAGCACGGTGTTGGCTTCCACAACAGCGCCCTTGGAAGTGACGCTGATCTTCTTCTTTTCTCTGGGTTTGAAAGCACCGCCCACTACGGCGTTTTTGCCCACGCGGCTGTTTTCGCCCAGAATGGCATGGCGAACGATAGCACCGGACTCGATAACCACGCCGGGCATGACCACGCTGTCCTCTACTACCGCGTCCTCACCGATGGTGCAGCCCACGGAGATCACGCTGTGGCGAACAGTGCCATAAATTTCGGAGCCTTCTGCGATGAAGCAGTTGACTGTCTTGGCATTTTCGTCAATGTAGGAGGAGGGCAGAGCGCTGTTACGGGCGTAGATCTTGCTGCGCTCGTCGCCGCGGATGTTAAACTCCGACTCTTTGCCCAGCAGTTCCATGTTTGCTTCCCACAGGGAATCGATGGTACCTACATCCTTCCAGTAGCCGTCAAAGGGATAGGCCATCATCTTGTGACCGGTGTTCAGCAGGGTGGGGATGATGTTTTTGCCAAAGTCATTGGAGGATTCGGGATTCTCTTCATCGTTGATCAGGGCTTCCCGCAGAACGCTCCAGTTGAACACATAGATGCCCATGGAAGCGTTGGTGGACTTGGGAACCTTGGGCTTCTCTTCAAACTCGTAGATGGAATTGTCTGCATTGGTGTTCAGAATGCCAAAGCGGGAGGCTTCCTCCAGAGGAACATTGCGCACAGCGATGGTGCAGGATGCGTTGTGCTTTTCGTGGTAAGCCACCATAGCGGCATAGTCCATTTTATAGATGTGGTCCCCGGAGAGAATGACCACATACTCCGGATCAAAGCGCTCGATAAAGTCAATGTTCTGATAGATGGCGTTGGCAGTGCCTTTATACCAACCGCTCTTCTTGTCGTGCCGCTCATAGGGGGGCAGGACCTGAGCGCAGCTGTGGGTCTTGTTCAGACCCCAGGGTTGACCGTTGCCGATGTACTCATTCAGCTCCAGAGGCTGATACTGGGTCAGAATACCCACGGTGTCGATACCGGAATTGACACAGTTACTCAAAGGAAAATCGATAATGCGGTATTTACCGCCAAAGGGAACAGCAGGCTTGGCGGTCCTTTCGGTGAGGACCTTCAGCCGGCTTCCCTGGCCACCGGCCAGCAGCATGGCGATGCAGCGCTTCTTCTGAAAATACATATTATAACAGCTCCTTATCATTCATGTCCCCATAAAAGCTGGTTAGGCAGGAAAGGGGCAATTACACGGCATATATAACATATCACATTTTTGCCGATTAAGAAAGGGACAAAGTGGCTAAAATAGGGGAGAATTTTTCGTGATTTTTCATAATCACACACCAAGGAGTTGGCGGATTGCTGGGAATATCGACAAAAGACGACCGTTTTTCCATCCATATAATGCCCAATTGTCTGCCAAATTTATATCCGCAGCCGGGCAAGGTTGCCACATAGCGGTAGCCGACCTTTTCATGGAAGGCCACGGAACCCCGGTTTTCCTCTGTGATGACAGAGTAAATGACCCGATAACCCTGATAAAACAGGATCTGCTCCAATGCGGCATACAGTTTTTTACCAATGCCTTTTCTATGTGCGCTGGGCGCTACATAAATAGAGACTTCACAGCTCCACGCGTAGGCTGCCCGGTGGAAAGGAAGGCTTGCGTAAGCATAGCCGAGGACGGAGCCGTCCTCTTCCCATACCAGCCATGGAAACTGAGCGGTAATGGATGTAAAGCGTTGATGGAATTCCTCCAAAGTGGGAACAGTGTACTCAAAACTGTTGGTGGTGTTTGTGATATTGGGACCGTAGATATCCAGTATGGCCGGAATATTCTCCGGTGTTGCAATGCGGATCATAATAAACCTCCGTAGATGTAAATGATCGTTTAGCGGGCAGT
>JAZSCX010000064.1:0-36812 GCA_045530865.1 Candidatus Avilachnospira sp. | reverse complement strand
AATAAAAGCAGCCCCACTTGGTGGGGCCGCTCGTAAAAGTATGCGGTCGGCAGACCGTTTCACCGCGCCTTGAGGCGCGGCCAATGACAGGCCCTTATAGGGCCAGAGCAGGCCACCCGTTATACGGGTGGTCCTGACTTTCCTGTTTTGGAGGATTTTTATGGGACGTTTTAAAAATGCGCGGCTGATGATCGTCATTGCCATGTTCATCTTTGGCACCTTGGGCTTGTTTGTCCGGAATATTTCTGTCACCTCCGCAGAACTTGCATTGTACCGTGCCGTTATGGCCTCCGTTCTGCTGGGAGGATATTTCCTTATCTCAAAGCGGAAGATTGATTTTAAACGAATCGGCAAAGAGCTGCCGCTGCTGATTGTTTCCGGTATGGCCATGGGCGTGAACTGGATTTTGCTGTTTGAGGCCTATAAGTATACCACGGTTTCCGTTGCGACCCTGAGCTATTATTTTGCCCCTGTTCTGGTGACCGTAGCCTGTCCGCTTCTGTTCCGCGAGAAGATGGGATGGAAGGAGTGGCTTTGCTTTGCCATGTCCACCCTGGGTATCGTCCTGATCACCGGTGTGGGTGATCTTGGCGGCGGAAGCTCTCACCTGATCGGTATTGCTTTCGGCCTTGGCGCTGCGGTGCTGTATGCCTCTGTTGTGATACTGAATAAGTATATCAAAGGTGTATCGGGTATTCAGAGAACGTTTCTTCAGTTTGTTTCTGCCATTGTGATTTTGGTGCCTTATGTGTGGTGCACCAGCGGTGTGACCTTACACACCATGGATGGTATCGGCTGGGTCTGTCTGGCTGTCGTTGGTCTTGTACATACGGGTTTGGCCTATTGCCTGTATTTCTCCGCCCTGAAGGATATTCCCGGGCAGGAAGCTGCTATCCTCAGTTATGTGGATCCTCTTGTCGCCGTTATGATCTCTGTGTTTGTTCTGGGAGAGGATATGACGGTGGTTCAGATCATCGGCGGTGTGCTCATTCTCGGTTTTACCCTCTGGAATGAGATCAGACCGAAAAAAAGCTGATTATCAAGCAGTTTGGCCTTGTGCCGGACTGCTTTTTGTTCTTTCACAGCATGCTGCACATAGACTGTTCTGAAAGGGTGTGGTTTGATGGAATCGAACAAGCGGGAAGGCGGGCTTCCGGTTTTTCTTTCCGGTCTGGCATTGCTGCTGTCGGTGGTATGTCTGCTGGCGGTGTGCCATTATTGTTATCCCGATGTGGAACAGAAAGCGAGAGAGGTTCTGAGTGGTATGGAGGACAGCCCTGCAAGACAGGCCTTTCATACCATGGCAGAGGGGCTGGAAGCCGGGGAACCGGTAAAGCAGACCATTGCGGAAACGGTACAGGTGCTCTTTGGAAAAGCGGATTGAGGTTTCGGTTGGCTTTGCGGCCATGGTATGCGTGCTGGGGTGGTTTGATCTGAAAATCTGCGGCTGCTTTCTGGCAGCCATGACTGTGCATGAACTGGCGCATCTTATAGTCATACGGTTGTTTCGTATTCCGGTGAATGGCGTATCGCTGCGTCTGTCGGGAGCGGTGATCCGATGCGGGTTTTGTGGCTATGGACAGGAGGCTGTCTGTGCTGCCGCAGGACCAGCGGCCAATTTTTTCCTTGGGCTTGCATTGATGCGTATCGCACCGCAGCTGGCGGCAGTAAGTTTTTTGCTGGGTGCAGGGAATCTGCTGCCTGTTTATCCACTGGACGGCGGCAGGATTTTGCGGGCGCTTTTATCAAGAAAGAAGGATGAGGAGACTGTGTTGGCTGTTCTCTCTCGTGTAACATTTGTAATTTGCTGCTTGCTTATGACCGTTGCCTGCTGGCTGACGGCGGAACTGCAGATGGGTCTTTGGCCAGTATTTGCCGCGTTGATTATTCTCTGCCGCGTTGGTACGGTCAAGTGGACAGAACCTTAGAAATCAGTTGCTTTTCTTCGTCACAGAAGGTAAAATAAAGGCACTCCAAATAAGAACGAGGAACCAATATGACAGAAGTTTTGAGAAGAATTCTGCCCAATGTGCAGAAGCCTGCCCGTTATGTGGGCGGTGAATACGGCCAGACAGTCAAGGAAAAATCCGATGTACGTCTTCGCGTGGCGTTCTGTTTCCCGGATACCTATGAGATCGGTATGTCCAATATCGGGATGCGGATCCTGTACGGTGTGATGAACCGAATGAATGGCGTCTGGTGTGAGCGTGTGTTTGCGCCATGGGGCGATATGGAAGAAGCCATGCGTAAGGCGGAGCTGCCGTTGTGGGCGCTGGAAAGCGGCGATTCAGTTCGAGATTTTGATCTGGTGGCCTTTACCATCGGCTATGAGATGAGCTATACCAATATTCTGAATATGCTGGATCTGGCGAGGATTCCGCTCTATGCAAAAGACCGGAAGGGTCTGAAAAATATGGTCTTTGCAGGCGGTGTTTGTGCGGTCAATCCGGAGCCTCTGGCTGATTTTTTCGATTTCTTCTCCGTAGGTGAAGGTGAAGAGATCACCGTTGAGATTCTGCAGCTCTATGACAAGGCAAAGGCGGAGAACTGGGAAAAAGAACAGTTCCTGACGGAAGTGGAAAAAATCCCCGGTATCTATGTGCCCTCTCATTATGAACATCAATATGGAGAGGATGGCAGGCTCTGTGCCATTGAACCGCAGAACGGTGCTCCTGACCGTGTGGTAAAGCGCATTGTCAAGGATCTGGATCAGGCCTGTTATCCCACCGACACCATAGTTCCCTCCACGGAGATCGTCCATGACCGCACCAATCTGGAAGTGTTCCGTGGCTGCATCCGTGGATGCCGGTTCTGTCAGGCAGGTTTCTGCTATCGTCCGGTTCGTCCCAGAAATGCCGATACCCTGTACCGGCAGGCGGTGGAAGCTCTGGAGTATTCCGGTAACCATGAGATCACTCTGTCCAGCCTGTCCACATCCGACTACAAACAGTTGGAGCCGCTGGCAGATCAGTTGATGGACTACTGCGAACAGCGGAAGATCAACCTGTCTTTGCCGTCTCTTCGTGCGGATAATTTCTCCAAGGAATTGATGATGCGGGTACAGAGAGTCCGGAAGAGCAGCCTGACATTTGCGCCGGAAGCAGGTACCCAGCGGCTGCGTGACGCCATCAATAAGAATGTGACGGAGGAAGAGATTCTCTCCACCTGTGCTACGGCCTTCTCCGGCGGCTGGAACAATGTGAAGCTGTATTTCATGCTGGGTCTGCCCACGGAAACCGATGAGGATGTGCTGGGCATTGCGGATCTGGTTTGGAAAATCATCAAAACCTGGAAGGAAACAGCCGCCAACAAGAAACGGGGGCTTTCCATCAATCTGGCTACGGCCTTCTTTGTGCCCAAGCCTTTTACACCGTTCCAGTGGGAAGCGCAGATCACGCCGGAGGAATATATGCGCCGCGTACATCTGCTGCAGGAGGCAATCCACAGCAAATCGGTGGATTACCGCTACCATGGCAGCGATCTGAGCTATCTGGAAGCGGTTCTGGCCCGCGGCGACCGCCGTCTGGCGCCGGTTCTGGAATATGCTGTGCGTCATGGCGCCAGACTGGATGGCTGGGACGAGTACTTTGATTATAAGATCTGGGAAGAGGCATTTGAAGCCTGCGGTGTCGATCCTGCATTTTACGCCCAGCGTGCCTATGGAAAAGACGAGGTGCTTCCTTGGCAGACCATTGATGTGGGTGTTCGGAGGGAATTTCTCTGGCAGGAGCGGGAACTGGCCTATCAGTCCCGGAATACGCCGGATTGCCGTACAAAATGCAGCGGCTGCGGTGCGAATTGTCTGGAAGGCGGGGTGAAGTGCGATGCCTAGAATGTTGTTTGAAAAAACGGGTACGGCCGTTTGGGTCTCCCATCTGGATACCATGCGGATTTTCCAGAGGGCATTCCGCAGAGCGGGGCTGCTGCTGAAGCACTCGCAGGGCTATACCCCCCGCGCTATTGTATCCATTGCCTTGCCGCTTTCTGTTGGTATGGAAAGCCAGTGCGAACTGCTGGATTTTGAACTGGAAGATGGCTCTGTTCCGACTGCAGAGCGGATCAACGCCGTGCTTCCTGCCGGATTTTGTGTACATTCTATTTATCAGGAAGAACGCAAGATCAAAGACCTGACCCATCTGCGGGCACATCTGATTCTGACTTATGATGAGGGCGTTCCCGCTGATGCGGAGCAGGGGATCCGGGCACTGTTTTCACAGGAAAGCCTGGTGATGGAAAAGCACTCCAGAAAAGGTCTTACCTCCGTCAATATTCTCTCTATGCTTTGCGAGTTCAACATGGAGCAGACCGATGCTAATACATTGAAATGGGACGTTCTGGTTTGCGCGCAGAACCCTTCTCTTAATCCACAGATGCTTGTGTCTGCTTTGGAGATTTATGCTCCTCAGTGGAAGGCGGACGGCGTATTCTGCAAACGTACGGAAATCTACGATGCTGACGGCAATGTATTTCGCTAAGGAGTAAAAAATGAAGCAGATCGCTGATGTTCCCCGGCTGCGATTGGGCCTTTTGCCGACACCGCTGCATCGGCTGGATAATCTGAGCCGGGAATTCGGAAAGAATATTTATCTGAAACGGGATGATATGACGGGAGTTTCCCTCGGCGGCAACAAGGTGCGGAAACTGGAATTCCTGCTTGCCGACGCTGTGGAAAAAGGCGCCGAAGTCATCATGACCACCGGTCAGGCGCAGTCCAACCATGCCATGCTGACGGCGGCCTGCGCCAATAAACTGGGTCTGAAAACCCAATTGCTGCTGAAAAAGCGGGGTGCTACCGGTCTTATGGGCAATCAGATCCTCAATGGCCTTTTGGGTGCGCAGGTGGATTTTTTTGATACGGACAGCTATGCCGATATCTACGAGGAAATGGCCCGCAGAAAGTCCGCTTTGGCTGCACAGGGACACTGTGCCTACGAGATCCCGGTGGGCGGCTCAACCGCGTTGGGTGCCTTGGGTTATGTATGCTGCCTTGAAGAAATCCTGAACCAGTGTGCCGATCTGGGTTTCCGGCCTGACCGGGTTGTGAGTGTAGTAGGTTCCGGCGGTACTTATGCCGGGCTTTGCGTGGGAGCGGATCTCTATGCGCCGGATGTCAAAATCACCGGTATGGCAGTGGATGACGATCCCTTTGAGCAGATCTGCCTGCAGTTGAAAAAGGAGATCGGCGGTCTGCTGGAACTGGATCGGATTTTGGATGGCGGCAATCTGGACATTCATTATAACTGCGGTGCAGGCTACGGTATTCCCGGTCCGGAGGATGGACAGGCGGTACGGTATCTTGCTGCTCTGGAAGGTATCATTCTGGATCCGGTATATACAGGCAAGGCGTTCTCGTTGTTCCTTCGTATGCTGCGGGAGGGAGCATTTGCCGGGGATGAGCATATTGTATTTGTCCATTCCGGCGGTGCAGGCGGTGTTTTTGCCATAGATATCCCGTAAAAAAGATAAAAAATATGAAAATACTTCTTGCTTTTCCCATCTATCCATGCTAAAATATCTTGGTCTGTGAAATGGACGGCCCGCTGCCACGGCCGGTACTGCGGTACAGCGGCATTTCCTGTGGGTATGGACGTCTAAATATAAAGGAGGACAAGACAATGGATTTGATGAAGGCTTTGACTAGCCAGTACATGAAGGCTGAAGTGCCCGAAGTCCATGTGGGCGATACGGTTCGCGTTCATGTCAAGATCAAGGAAGGTTCCCGCGAGAGAGTTCAGGTTTTCGAAGGCACTGTGATCGCAAAGAAGCACGGCGGTCTGGAAGAGACCTTTACTGTCCGTCGTATCAGCTACGGCGTCGGCTGCGAGAAGGTTTTCCTGCTGCATTCCCCCAGCATCGTTAAGGTTGAGACCGTCCGTCGCGGTAAGGTCCGCAGAGCAAAGCTCTACTATCTGCGCGATCGTCTGGGCAAGGCTGCCAAGATCAAGGAAAAGGTGTAATCCATCGATCCGGAAAAGGTACGGCTGTTTGCTGTGCCTTTTCTTTTTTTCAGGTTGCCTCTTTTCTTTCTGGAAAGTTTTGTGTATAATAACTCTGAGTATGCCCGATCATATATGAATGGTGTTGATAGAAATGGATCAGGAAAAGAAACCTTTTGTTCACGATACGATTAATCTGGATGAAATTCGCATGCTCCTTGGCGATGCCTTTGAGCCGGCTTCGGAGGAGGATGCTGCTTTTGTTGAAGAATCCCAGCCGGAAGTTCTGGAAGCCAAGCCTGTGGAAGAAGTCTCCGAAGAAGAGCTGCAGGAGCCGGTGCATTCCGAAGATGAGCCTGCCCCTGCTGCGGATCCTGTGTTTGCCGCTGAGACCATGGTAATCCCTTTGGCGGAACTGGAAGAAGCTTCTGCGGAAGTTCCTTCTTTTGTACCTGAAGATGAGGATTCGGTGGAAGTACCTGTCTTTATTCTGGAAGAGGATGAGCCTGCGGAACCAAAAGAAGCACTGCCGGATGAACCGGAGTTTGAGGCAAAGCCCATTCCGGAGTCTGCTTTTGAGGAAGAGGAGACGGAACAGAAAACGCAGAAGAAGGCCAAACGCAGAAACTCTGCGGTGAAGGAAGCATATTTCCTTCTGCATGATGTGGTCTATCTGCTGGCAGCGGTGACTTTGATTTTTGTGTTCCTTGTTCGTCTTGTGGGCGTCAAGGGCGATTCCATGATGCCTACGCTCTGGAATCAGGATTTTCTGCTTTTGGAAAGCAATTTCCTCTACCGTGGGGATGACCTGAAGTATGGGGATGTTGTAGTTCTCAATGTTCCTTATTATGAAGAACAAAATGAAGGACCCATTGTGAAGCGTGTGATCGCCACAGAGGGTCAGACTGTTCAGATCGACTTTGACTCCGGTGCTGTCTATGTGGACGGCGTTATGCTGACGGAGAACTACATTCTGGAGCCCACCACCTATAACTGGGAAGGTGAGCTTGGTCTGCAATATCCTGCCGTGGTTCCGGAAAATTGTATTTTTGTGCTCGGCGATAACCGCAATAATTCCATGGACAGCCGCTTTGCGTCCATTGGTATGATCGATGAACGGTGTGTGCTTGGCAAAGTGCTGTTCATTGCCATGCCCGGACAGGTTGTGGATGATTATGGCAATGTGATCATGCCTCGGGATTGGGGCAGAATTGGACTGGTGTCATAATGCAGCAGGAGAATCAAATCAATATTCAATGGTATCCCGGTCATATGACCAAGACCCGGCGGATGATGGAGGAGAACCTGAAGCTGGTGGATGCGGTCTGTGAGCTTCTGGATGCGAGAATCCCCATTTCCAGCCGAAATCCCGATATGGACTCCATTTGCGGCAATAAACCTCGTCTGATTATTCTGAACCGGGTGGATCTGTCAGACCCTGCCATGGTGCGGCGCTGGTCGGAGTATTTTAAATCCAGAGGAATGGCGGTCATTGCCACAGACTGCAAATCCCGAAAGGGCATCAATCAATTCGTTCCAGCGGTTCGGGAGCTTCTCTCTGAAAAGCTGCGGCGCTATGCCGAAAAAGGACAGGTGGGCAGACCCCTGAAAATCATGGTGGTCGGCATCCCCAACGTGGGTAAATCCACTTTTATCAATCAGATTGCCGGACGAAAGGGCGCCAAGGCCGAGAACCGTCCCGGCGTCACGAGAGGAAAACAGTGGGTCACGGTGGATCAGGGATTACTGCTTCTGGATACCCCCGGTATTCTCTGGCCCAAGTTTGAGGATCCGGAGGTCGGTATCCGTCTGGCTTATACAGGAGCAGTCAAAGATGACGTCATCGATCTGGACAGTCTGGCCTGTCATCTGATGAAGATGCTTTGGCAGCGCTATCCCGATGCGATTCGGGATCGGTATAAAATCGATATGCCGGAAGATGCGGAAGGCTGGGAGCTGCTGGAAGCTGCAGGCAGAAAGCGTGGGTTCCTGATCTCCGGCGGTGAGGTCGATCTGGAACGGATGGCAAGAGTGCTTCTGGAGGAGTACCGCAGTTGTAAATTGGGAAGATTTACACTGGAAACCCCGGAAATGCTGGAGGTGGCAAATGAGTCAAATTGATCTTTGGCAAATTGAGCATGCCTGCTTTGCCAATGGGCGTTCTGTTGTCTGCGGTGTGGATGAAGCAGGACGGGGACCTCTGGCAGGCCCCGTGTGTGCGGCAGCAGTCATTCTGCCTCCCGATCTGGAAATTCCGGGACTGAACGATTCCAAAAAGCTGACGGACAAAAAGAGGCGGGAGCTTTACAATATTATTACTGCACAGGCAGTAACCTATGGAATCTCCCTTGTGGATGAAAAAACGATCGATGAGATCAATATCCTGCAGGCCACTTTTCTGGCCATGGAGCGCGCCGTTGCACAGCTTTCCGTCCGTCCGGATCTGGCTCTGGTGGACGGCAACCGTGCGCCTTCTCTCCCTGTTCCGGTGAAAACCGTGATTAAGGGTGACAGTCTCAGTGCCAGTATCGCGGCGGCCTCTATCCTTGCAAAGGTCACCCGTGACCGGCTCATGGAGGAACTGGACGAAACCTATCCCGTATACGGTTTCGCCGTACATAAAGGCTACGGAACGAAGCGTCATTATGAAGCATTGACGGAGTTTGGCCCCAGTCCTGTCCATCGCATGACGTTTTTGAAGAAATTCTATGGCGAAAAGTAATCTGCTTGGGCCATGGGGCGAACAGCTGGCAGCAGCCTATCTGCAGAAAAAGCGATATCGTGTTCTCGCCTGCAACTACAAATGCCGCATGGGTGAAATCGATATCATCTGTGAAAACCGGAAATATCTTGTCTTTGCGGAGGTCAAGCTGCGGAAATCCGATCGCTTCGGCGAAGCCCGTGAGTTTGTTGGTTCAAAAAAGCAGCAGCGGCTGCTTGCCGCCGCTATGTTCTGGCTGCAGCAGAACCCCTCAGATTTGCAGCCACGGTTCGATGTCATCGAAATTTACGCACCGGACGGGATGGCCTCGGAACATCCCGAGATCGTCCATCTGGAGGATGCGTTTCAATCATTCTGATATACGAAGGTGTTTCATATGAAATATGTAAGTACGAGAGATCAGTCCCTGCGCTTTGAGGCAGCCCATGCCATTGAGCAGGGTCTCAGCCGGGAAGGCGGACTGTTTCTGCCTGAAAACCTGCCTGCGCTGCCCAGTGTGGAGTTGTTGATTCCCATGACCTATCAGCAGCGGGCTGTGGAGATCATGAAGCTGTTTCTGGATGATTTTTCCAGAGAAGAGCTGGTGGAATATACTGAAAAGGCCTATGGCCCCGATAAGTTTGACTGCGCTGCCGTAGCCCCTGTGGTGGAACTGCACTGCAAGACCCATGTGCTGGAGCTGTGGCATGGCCCCACCTGCGCCTTTAAGGACATGGCCCTGCAGATGCTGCCTTATCTTCTGACGGCTTCCATGAAGAAGAACGGAGAGGAAAAGACTGTCTGCATTCTGGTGGCAACCTCCGGTGATACCGGCAAGGCTGCGCTGGAGGGCTTCAAGGATGTGGATCATACCAGAATTTTGGTGTTCTATCCCAAGGACGGTGTTTCCGATATTCAGCAGCTGCAGATGGTCACACAGGAAGGCGAAAATGTCGGTGTTTGCTCTGTCATCGGCAACTTTGATGATGCGCAGACCGGTGTGAAGAAGATCTTTTCCGATGCCCAGTTCCGGGAGATTCTGGATCAGCGCGGCTATGTGCTTTCCTCTGCCAACTCCATCAACTGGGGCCGTGTGCTGCCGCAGATTGTCTATTACATCTCTGCCTACTGCGATCTCGTTGCAAGCGGCGCTGTAAAGAATGGGGAACCCATGAATGTCTGCGTCCCCACCGGCAACTTCGGCAATATCCTTGCAGGCTACTATGCAAAGAAAATGGGCCTGCCCATCAAGACTATGATCTGCGCATCCAACGCCAATAATGTCCTGACGGACTTCATCAAGACCGGTGTGTACGATCGGAATCGTCCGTTCTATACCACTACTTCTCCGTCCATGGACATTCTGATCTCTTCCAATCTGGAACGTCTGCTGTTCGATCTGACCGGTTCCGATGCGGAAGTCCGCGGTTACATGCAGTCTCTCGGCGAGACCGGCCGCTATAAGGTTTCCGAGGCTGTCCGCAAGCAGATGCAGGAGACCTTTGTTTCCGGCTGCTGCGATGATGCCAGAACCCTCAATACCATTGAAAAGGTGTTCAAGGGTACCGGCTATTTGATGGATACCCATACTGCCGTTGCCTATACGGTCCTGCAGGATTACCGTGCAGCCACCGCCGATGATACTCCTGCAGTGGTGGTCTCCACGGCAAGCCCCTTCAAGTTCTGTGACAGTGTTCTGAAGGCCCTGGGTATCACCGAGCAGAAGCAGGGAACTGCCATTCTGCAGCAGCTGACCGATGCCACCGGTAAGACGGCTCCCAAGCCTTTGGCCGCACTGGCCGGTAAGGCTGTCCGCTTCACGCAGGTAACGCAGAAGGATGCCATGACCGAAGTGGTTGATGGCCTGCTTCGCTGATGGCACTGTATGCGCTGGGCGATCTGCACCTTGCATTTGGTGCGGATAAGCCTATGGATGTGTTCGGCGGCAGATGGCAGGGATATGTGGACAAGCTGCGGGAGGGTCTTTCCGTCCTTCAGCCCGAGGATACCCTTGTGATCCCCGGTGACCTGTGCTGGGCACTGGATCTGGAACAGGCGATTCCTGACTTTGCGTTTCTGGAAGCCTTTCCCGGAAGAAAGCTTCTGGTGAAGGGCAACCACGATTACTGGTGGAACACTGCGTCCAAGTTTACAAAGCTGTGTCAGGAGCACGGATTTGAAAATCTGCATCTGCTTCATAATAACTGCCATTTCTACGGCGATCTGGCCCTGTGCGGTACTCGCGGCTGGTTCTTTGAAGAGGAGAAGGAAGGAACCCATGATGAAAAAGTGTTCCGCAGAGAGCTGATTCGTCTGGAAACGTCCCTGAAAGCAGCGGGCGATCATGCGAAGCTATGCTTCCTGCATTATCCGCCCCGTTACAGAGGCTACAGCTGTCCGGAAATTCTGGAACTGCTGGAGCGCTACGAAGTGAATGGCTGCTATTACGGTCATCTCCACGGCGACAGCCATAAGCTCGCCATGGAAGGGCAGTACGCCGGGACGGAATTTGTGTTGGTAGCAGCAGATTATGTAAACTTTTCGCCGGTTAAGATCGCAGACTAAAAATTTTCTGTGAAAATGTAAAAAAACAGTGGAAAAATTCGTAAACATTTGCTAAAATAGTACGGATTTCATGATTAGGTGAATAAGGCCAATTTCGGCCCACCATATAGGAGGAAAACACAATGAATGTGAAAAGCACTGAGCAGGCCAACGGTAAGGCCAAAATTGTTGTTGAGATCGAAAAGCAGGAATTCGAAGCTGCTCTGAACAAGGCCTACAACAAGGCCAAGAAAGATATCATGGTTCCCGGCTTCCGCAAGGGCAAGGCTCCCCGCAAGGTCGTTGAGGGCATGTACGGCGCAAAGATCTTCTATGAAGATGCCGTCAATGAAATTTTCCCCGAACTGTACACCAAGGCTGTCATCGAGCAGCAGCTGAAGGCCGTTGGCGGCCCCTCTATCGCAGATATGGATGAGACTGCAGAAGGCGCCATTGTTCTGACCATCGAGACTGAGCTGTACCCCGAGGTCACTCTGGGTCAGTACAAGGGTCTGGAAGTTCCCAAGGCTGAGGCTTCCGTCTCCGACGAGGATGTGGAGAATGAGCTCAGCCGTATGGCTGACCGCAACAGCCGTATCGAGACCGTGGAGCGTCCTATTCAGGAAGGCGACACTGTCGTTCTGGACTTCGAAGGCTTCGACAATGGCATCGCATTCGAGGGCGGCAAGGGCGAAAACTACAGTCTGAAGATCGGCTCTCATCAGTTTGTTCCCGGCTTTGAAGAGGCTCTGATCGGCCTGTCCGCCGGCGATGAGAAGGATATTGATGTGACCTTCCCCGAGAACTACACCCCCGAATTGGCCGGTAAGCCCGTTGTGTTCAAGTGCAAGATCCACGAAGTCAAGGAAACCATCAAGGCTGAGCTGGACGATGAGTTTGCAAAGGACGTTTCCGAGTTTGATACGCTGGACGAGCTGAAGGCTGACATCCGCGCCAAGCAGCTGCAGATGCGTCAGGAGAACATCGACCGTCAGTTTGAGAACGCTGCTGTGGAAGCTGCCGCTGCCAACATGACCGCCGAGATCCCTGCCTGCATGTTCGAAGAGCAGATCGAAAAGCATATGGAGCAGTTCGGCTATCAACTGCAGATGAGCGGCATGACCATGGACGACTATGCAAAGATGATGGGCGGCAACACCAATGCCCTGCGTGAATCCATGCGTCCCATGGCTGAGACCACTGTCCGTTCCAACGTTTTGCTGAGCGCTGTTGTGGAAGCCGAAGGCATCGAAGTTTCCGACGAAGAGCTGGAAGAAGAGTTCGCCAAGGTTGCCGAGCAGTATCAGATGGAAGTCGATCAGGTCAAGGCTGCCCTGAATCCCGAAACCGTCAAGGCCGATCTGGCATCCAGAAAGGCTGTCAAGCTGATCGTTGACAGTGCTGTTGCAGTGGCTGCCAAGGAAGAAGCAAAGGAAGAGGAATAATTCCTCGTTTGTCTGGTTAGAATGTCTCAGACGTTGAACCGGAGAAAGGAGTTTCCAATGAGTTTTGTCCCTTATGTTGTTGAGCAAACCAGCCGTGGAGAACGCAGCTATGACATTTTTTCTCGTCTGCTGAATGATCGGATCATTCTGCTGTCTGAGGAAGTCAATGATACCACTGCAAGTCTGGTGGTTGCGCAAATGCTGTATCTGGAAGGACAGGATCCCGATAAGGACATCCAGTTTTACATCAACTCTCCCGGCGGTTCTGTAACAGCCGGCATGGCGATCTATGATACCATGCAGTACGTCAAGTGCGACGTTTCCACCATTTGTATCGGTATGGCTGCCTCCATGGGTGCATTCCTGCTTTCCGCAGGTGCCAAGGGCAAGCGCATGGCACTGCCCAACGCAGAGATTATGATCCACCAGCCTCTGGGTGGCACGCAGGGTCAGACCACCGATATGAAGATTCATGTGGAGCGGATGCTGAAAATTAAGGATCGTCTTAATCAGATTCTGGCTGAGAATACCGGAAAGCCTCTGGAAACCATCTGCAATGACACGGAGCGCGATAACTTCATGTCTGCCGATGAGGCCTGCGCCTATGGCCTGATCGATAAGGTCATTTACAAGCGATAAGGTTTCCGGGAAGCGAAAGGAAGAAACGCATTGTCTAGAGAATCGATTCGCTGTTCTTTCTGCGGAAAGCGGCAGGAGCAGGTCAACCGCATCATTGCAGGACCCAATGTCTATATCTGCAATGAATGTGTGGAGCTTTGCTCCGGAATCCTGCGGGATGAAATGGTTGTCAATGAGGCCCCCTCTTTGGAACTGCCGGATACACTGCCTACGCCGCTGGAGATCAAAACTTATATGGACCGATATATTATCGGTCAGGAGGATGCCAAAATCGCACTGGCAGTTGCGGTCTATAATCATTACAAGCGGATCTATTTTGCAAACAGCACCGATGTGGAACTGCAGAAGAGCAATATACTTCTGATTGGCCCCACCGGTTCCGGTAAAACCCTGTTTGCTCAGACCCTTGCAAAGATTTTGAATGTTCCCTTTGCCATTGCCGATGCCACCACTTTGACGGAAGCCGGCTATGTGGGTGAGGATGTGGAGAACATTCTGCTCCGGCTGCTGCAGGCTGCGGATTTTGATGTGGAGCTGGCAGAACGCGGAATTATTTATATTGATGAGATGGATAAAATCGCTCGAAAGAGTGAAAATACATCTATCACCCGAGACGTCAGCGGCGAAGGTGTGCAGCAGGCTCTGCTGAAGATTCTGGAAGGCACGGTTGCCAATGTACCTCCGCAGGGCGGCAGAAAGCATCCGCAGCAGGAATTTATCCAGATCGATACGACCAATATCCTCTTCATCTGCGGCGGCGCTTTTGACGGTCTGGAAAAGATCATTGAAAAGCGAACGGATCGGTCTGCAGTCGGCTTCAATTCTGAACTCAAGAGCAAGTCTCATCGGGATGTTGGGGAGCTGTTCCGCAAGGTGCAGCCCCATGACTTGTTGAAGTTTGGTATTATTCCTGAATTGGTTGGTCGTCTGCCGGTAATTACCACTCTGCAGAGCCTGAAAAAAGAAGATCTGATGCAGATCCTCACGGAGCCCAAGAACGCACTGTGCAAGCAGTATCGCAAGCTGCTGGAATATGATCAGGTCAGCCTGAGCTTTGAAGAGGGGGCTTTGGAAGCCATTGCTGAAAAGGCCATTGCCCGTCAGATCGGCGCCAGAGGTCTGCGCGCCATTATGGAAGAGATCATGACCGGAATCATGTTTGATATTCCGTCGGATCCCACCATCCAAAGTGTTCTGATCACAGAACAATGTGTTCGGGAGCAGGAGAAGCCCCAGGTCACCAGAGACAGCTCCAATCCCCGAAAGCCTATCCGCAATGCGGGTGTTACACTGTAAATATGCAATAGAGGGGGCTTTTGCCCTCTCTTTGTGCTACTCCACAGAAAAGGAGTGAAGTTATGACTGAAGTGATTACCTCTCAGCGCCTGCCGATTTTGGCGCTGCGGGGATTGAATGTGTTTCCCAGCATGACCATCCATTTTGATGTTGGGAGAAAAAAATCCATCCGTGCCGTGGAAGAAGCCATGCGCGGTAATCAGGAGATCTTTCTGGTCACCCAGAAGGATATTCAGGTGGATGATCCGAAAGTAAAGGATCTCTATCATATCGGTACGGTCTCGGTGGTGAAGCAGGTGCTTCGGCTGCCTGGTGATACCATTCGTGTTCTGGTGGAAGGAAAATACCGGGCATCTCTGTCGGAATGCATTCAGATGGAACCCTATCTGTATGGCCGTGCGGTGTCCGTGCCTGATTTGCCCTATAACAAATCTCAGAATAAAGCCGATGCTCTGATCCGTCAGATTCAGATATTCTACGATCAATTTCTGGAATTGTCCGGCAGAAATTTTCCGGATGGACTTTTGTCCATCATGTCCGGGGATGACATTGGCTTTATTGCCGATTATGTGATCCAGAATAGCTCGGTGAACTATACAGATAAGCAGCGTGTACTGGAACAGATCAATCCCATGAAGCGATTGGAACTGGCCTGTATTCTTCTTGGAAAGGAACTGGATATCATGCAGCTGGAAGCAGATATTCAGGAACGTGTGCAGGAGAATGTGAACAAGGGCCAGCGGGATTACTATCTGCGGGAGCAGATGCGGGTGATCCAGCAGGAACTGGGCGAAGAAGATGAAGGCGAAGAGATCCGGAACTATCAGAAGTCCATTCGTGCGCTGAAGCTTTCCGAAGAGATTGAAGAAAAACTTCTGAAGGAAGTCAAGCGCCTCAGCAAGCAGCCCTCCAATTCTGCCGAAGCTGCTGTCATTCGCACCTATCTGGATACCTGTCTGGAACTGCCATGGAACAAGCGTACCAAAGAGCGGGTAGATATCTGTGCTGCGGAAAAGCGCCTGAATGATGACCATTTTGGTCTGGATAAGGTGAAAACCCGCATTCTGGAAACCCTGGCTGTGAGAAAAATGGCGCCGGATATGCCAGGACAGATCATCTGCCTGGTGGGCCCTCCCGGCGTGGGTAAAACCAGTATCGCCATGAGCATTGCCGGTTCCCTAAATCGGAAGCTGGCCCGGATCTCTCTGGGCGGTGTTCGTGACGAAGCCGACATCCGCGGTCACCGCAAAACCTATATCGGATCCATGCCCGGACGGATCATTAATGCCATTACGCAGGCTGGCTCCAAAAATGCGCTGCTGCTGCTGGATGAGATCGATAAACTGGGCAATGACTTCCGCGGTGATCCTTCCGCGGCTCTTTTGGAAGTTCTGGACGGGGAGCAGAACAGCACCTTCCGGGATCATTATCTGGAAATCCCCTTCGATCTGAGCGAGTGCATGTTTATCACCACGGCCAATACCACTTCCACCATTCCTGCTCCGCTGCTGGACCGTATGGAAGTGATTGAGCTGACCTCTTATACCGATGAGGAAAAGCTGCAGATTGCCAAGCGGCATCTGCTGCCCAAACAGCTGAAGAAGCACGGCCTGAAAAAGACGCAGGTGCAGATTTCCGATACGGCTCTGCGGGAAGTGATTGCCTGCTATACCAGAGAGTCCGGCGTTCGTAATCTGGAACGGGAGATCGCAGCCCTCTGCCGCAAGTGCGATATGCGTTTTGTTGCGGAGGATGCCCCCAAGAAAATCTCCATTACCGGCTCCAATCTTGATGAATTCCTCGGCATTCGCAAGTATTTGCCCGATGAACTGCCTCCTGCCGATCCTGTGGGACTGGTCACCGGTCTTGCGTGGACTTCCGTGGGCGGTGAAACACTGGAAGTGGAAGTCAATGTGGTGCCCGGTACGGGCAAACTGGAGCTGACCGGCAATCTGGGCAATGTGATGAAGGAATCCGTGCAGGCTGCCATGAGCTATATCCGATCCCGCACGGCGCTTCTCAAGATTCCTGAAGATTTTTATCAGACGAAGGATATTCATGTCCATTTCCCGGAAGGTGCCATTCCCAAGGATGGACCCTCTGCCGGTATTACCATCTGTACTGCCATGGTTTCTGCCTTGACAGGTGCGACTGTCCGGCGGGAGATTGCTATGACCGGTGAGGTTTCCATTCGTGGCCGTGTGCTGGCCATCGGGGGACTGAAGGAAAAGACCATGGCTGCGCTGCGCCATGGCATCAAGACTGTCATCATTCCGCAGGCCAATGCAAAGGATCTGGAAGAGATCGATCAGACCGTCCGCAGTAGTCTGAATTTCATTACCGTTTCTCATGTGGATGATGTTTTGAAGGCTGCCCTAAACCTGCCCGATCAGGAACAGGAACAGCTCTACACCGAAGTTCCGCAGGAAGCACAGCTGGCGGTTTCCCGGGAGCAAAAAAAATCCAGAAAGACCGGGCTCCGGCAGTAGGTGAGCACATGAATCTGCACAATGCTGAATTTATTCTTTCCGCTGCCAGTCTCAGCGCCTGTCCCAAGGATGGTCTGCCGCAGATCGCCTTTGCCGGCAGATCCAATGTGGGAAAGTCTTCTGTGATCAACCGTATTTTGCAGCGGAAGAATTTTGCGAGAGTTGGTGAAGCACCCGGTAAGACCACGCATATTAACTTTTTCCTGATCGATAAGGCCCTGTATCTGGTGGATTTACCCGGTTATGGCTATGCAAAGGTTCCCAAGGCAGAGAAAGACCGCTGGGCCAAACTGATCGAGAGTTATTTTGCCCATCCGGATTATATTACCCTTGGTGTTCTGATCGTGGATGCCCGTCATAAGCCTACAGCAAACGATGTGACCATGGCGCAGTGGTTCCAGCAGACGGAACGTCCCTATCTTGTCGTTGCCAATAAGATGGACAAGCTCAAGAAGTCCGAGATCGAGCCCAACCTGAAAACCATTCGGGAAACCCTTGGCCTTGATGATCGTGTACCCGTGGTTCTGTTCTCTGCGGAAAAAGGGGAGGGCAGAGATGAACTGCTTTCCCATATTCTGAAAGCCGCATCCTTATAATTATCGCAGCCCGCCACAAAGTTGTGGCGGGCTGTCTTGCCATTTTTGAAAAAGAATGGTATACTATAAAAAATAAATTGAAGGAGTATGTCCTTTTCGTGGGTTTTGTTCAATGGCTGCGCCAACTTGAGTTTGGATATCTGTTTGAATTATTGGTGATTGTGGCATCTTCGCTGTTGTGCATCACTGTCCATGAGACGTGCCATGGTCTAGCTGCCTTCTGGATGGGCGACGATACGGCAAAAAAGCAGGGCAGACTGACACTGAATCCGCTGCATCATGTGGATATCATGGGTCTTGTCATGATGGCACTGGTTCGCTTTGGTTGGGCCAAACCGGTTCCCGTTGATATGCGAAGGTTTCGATCTCCCAAGTTTGGTATGGCGCTGACTGCGGCTGCCGGCCCTGTCAGCAATGTGTTGCTGGCCTTGCTTGCTATGCTGATTCGCGCGGCATGCTTTCCGTTTTATCTCTCTTCGTCCGGTGTAGTTTGGGAGTATGTTATGCTGTTTTTGGAGTACATTGTGATTCTAAGCTCCGGACTGGCAGTGTTTAATCTGTTTCCTGTTCCACCGCTGGATGGCTCCAAGGTCTTGTTCTCTTTTTTGCCAAACCGGTGGTATTGGAAACTAATGAAATACGAGCGGTATGGTTTCCTGCTTTTGACGGCTCTTTTAATTCTGAATGTGCTGGATACTCCGCTGTTTTATCTCCGCGATGGACTGATCCGCATTCTTTCTCTTTTGACAGAGCCGGTATATCATTTTGTTAGTACGTTGATTTGAGGTAAATATGGTTGAACCACAGTATCACCTTGACGGGGTGATCCATTCCAAAGCAGCCACCATGGAGGACTTTGATGGTCCTCTGGAAGTTATTCTGCTGCTGCTGAGCAAAAATAAAATAGAAATACAGGATATCTCCATTTCTTCCATTCTGGAGCAGTATCTGGCCTATCTGGAAGAAATGAAGCGAATGGACATGGAGATCGCCAGCGAGTTTATCGCCATGGCGTCCCATTTGATGCTGATCAAGACGAAAATGCTCCTTTCTGCCGCAGAGCAGGAGGAAGCCCTCAGTGAAATGGAACTGCTGATTCGCTCTTTGGAAGAGCGGCAGAGAAAGGATGCTCTGGAGCAGATCAAACGCAGCGCGGAGTTTCTATCGTCCCGAAATGAGATTGGCATCAATCTTTTCACCAAGGAGCAGGAGCCTTTTGAACGGGATCTGTCCTACCGATATCAGCATGATGCATCGGATCTTGTCCGGGCGATGCAGAGTATTGCAGAGCGAAGCGAGCGCAGTCTGCCTCCTCCCAGCTCCAATTTTTCCGGAATTGTTGGTCGGGAACCCTATCCTGTGACGAAGAAGGCTGCCGAGGTTCTTCGTAAGCTGCTGTCCCACGGGATATCCAAATTCCGGAAGCTGTTTAAGGGAAACCGTTCCCGTTCTGAAATTGTTGCCACATTTCTTGCGGTTCTGGAGCTTTGCAGACTTCACTCTGTTTCTCTTGAGGGTGAAGAGGATGAAGAAGTTTCTGTCCGTTTCATCCGGCTTCCGGATGAACAGGCGGGGGAAGGAGAGGTGAATGTTGGAACAGAATGAATTACAGCGGGCGCTGATGGCTGTGTTGTTTGCAGCCGGTGAACCGGTAGATGCAAAGCGGTTGTCCGTGGCCTTGGAAGCAGACGAGGATGAGATCCACCGGGAACTGCAGTGTCTGATGGATGCGCTCTCCTATAATCGAAGCGGTATACGGATCCTCCGTCTGGACAATGCCTATCAGATGTGCTCTTCGGGTGAAATGTCTGCCTATGTGACCAAAACACTGGAAACCCGGAAACCCCCAAAGCTTTCTCCCTCTCAGCTGGAGACCTTGACCATCATTGCCTATTACCAGCCTGCTACCCGCGCCTATGTGGAGCAGCTTCGCGGAGTGGACAGCGCCTATTCCATCAGTGCGCTTCTGACGAAAAAGCTGATCGAAGAATCCGGCAGACTGAATGTCCCCGGCAGACCGATTCTGTATCGAACTACGGCGGACTTCCTCCGTACCTTTGGCCTTTCTTCTTTGGAGGACCTTCCGGAAATTGAACTCATGAACCTGCAGGCCAAACCTTCCCTTCCTCCGGAAAGTGAAGAGGAGGCATCCTCATGACAGGGTGGCTCATAACGCTTGCGGTTCTGGCGCTCTTTCTGCTTTTGAAGGTTGGTGTATACTTCCACTGGGATAATCAGGAAACTGTCCTGAAAATCCGTATTGGTCTATTCCGGTTTTCTCTTTCCACAGAGGAAAAGAAACCCAAAAAGAAGAAAGAAAAGAAACCGGAGAAACAGCCTGCATCTCCAGCGCAGCAAAAGGAAAAGAACGCCGACAAAACAAATTTGAAAAAATGGATCAAGGCGCTGCTGGCACACTGGGCAGACTTGTTTTCCTTGCTTGGAAAGATCCTGAAATCGCCCACATTGGACTTGCTTCGGCTCTATATTGCCGTTGCCGGTGAGGATACAGAATTGCGGTATGGCAAGTTCTGTGCCGGTCTCAGTGCCGGACTGCCGGTTTTACACAATACATTCCGCGTAAAAAAGCAGGACATTCAGATCGCCTGTCGGTATGAGACCCCTAAAACGCAGATCATGGCGGAAGCAGAAGCCACCATACGGATCTATGAAGTATTTGCCCTTGTTGGTTCTGTCCTTGGGCTTTTGGTTAAAATATTCCTGACAAAAAAACGAAATGATAAGGCGGTGCAGATCAATGAAACATCCTCTTCCTGATATGATGAACGGCGCCATCGGCAAGATCCATGAGATGGCCGATGTAAACACCATTATTGGCGAACCCATTACCACGCCGGAGGGCGTGATGATCATCCCTGTTTCCAAGGTAAAATACGGTTTTGCCGGGGGCGGCACCGATTTTGCGACGAAAAGCTATCCTGCAAATAAAGAAAATCCCTTTGGCGGCGGCACTGGCGCCAGTGTTTCCATTACACCTGTGGCATTTTTGATCGTTAAAGGAGACAGTGTCCGACTGCTGCCCATTTCTGAGCCTGCTACCAATTCCGTGGAACGTCTCATTGAAATGCTTCCTGGCTTGATCGATCAGGTTTCCGGTTTGCTCCCGAAAAAGAAAGATCAGGCAGAAGAAGCCGCAGTGTAATAACCGACGTTCCCTTGTGGAATACTATTGCCGGTGATAAAAATGCGATCGTTTCTGATGCGGGCGGCTGCCGTTTGTATCGCGGCTGCCGTCCTTTTCTTTTGTATTGTTCCTGTATATGGAGCTCCGACAACTTCGGCGCAGTGTGCTCTTTTGATGGATGCATCCACAGGACGTGTCCTGTATGACCATAATGGCAGCAAACAATCTCTGATTGCCAGTACCACTAAGATCATGACCGGTCTGCTCATTGCAGAATCCTGCGATCTGGATGCAGAGGTTGCGATTCCCGATGAAGCATTGTCAACAGAAGGCTCCTCCATGTACCTGAAGCAGGGAGAAGTCCTGACAGTAGAAGCGCTGCTCTACGGTCTGATGCTCCACTCCGGAAATGATGCTGCCATAGCCCTTTCCATGTATCATTCGGGAAGTGTGGAGGCATTCGTTCAGAAAATGAACAAAAAGGCGGAGGAACTCTCCCTGCAGAATACGCACTTTGAAAATCCCCACGGATTGGATGCAGAAATGCATTATTCCACAGCTCACGATCTGGCAAAGCTGGCAGCCTATGCACTGGAAAATCCTGTGTTTTATCAGGTGGTTTCCACGAAAAGTATCACCATTGACGGACGAACCTTAACCAATCATAATCGTCTGCTTCGTCAATACGATGGTGCAATCGGTGTAAAAACCGGCTATACCCGTGCAGCAGGCAGAATTTTGGTCAGTGCAGCAGAGCGGGAGGGGAGGCGTCTGATCTGTGTAACGATCCATGATTCCAATGACTGGAAGGATCATACAGCATTGCTGGACTATGGGTTTGAGCATTATCAGGAGAAATCCATTGCCGATCCCGGACAGGTCATAGGCAGGGTTTCCGTTTTGTGTGGCTCTGAACCGGCACAAGCAGTGCTTAGAGATGGCATTCAGGTGCCTGTATCCGATCAGGAACAGATTGAAGTAAAAATCCATTTGCCGCCGGTGGTGTTTGCACCGGTTCTGGCCGGTGAAACGGCAGGTACGGTGGAAGTGCTGATTGACGGCATTCATTTTTGTGAATACCCGCTTTACTGGCGGTTTTCTGTTTTGGAGGCAAAATAACATGCAAGAACGGTTGCAGAAAATCATATCGAAACATGGCATTGCCTCCCGCCGTCAGGCAGAGAAGCTTCTGGAGGAAGGCAGGGTGACCGTCAATGGTATTCCTGCCTTCCTTGGACAGTCTGCTGACGACACTGTGGATCAAATCCTTGTTGACGGTGCTTTACTCACTGCGCCGCCGGAACATGTTTATATTATGCTGAATAAACCCCGGGGCTATGTGACAACCTTACAGGATGAAAAGGGAAGAAAAAATGTCTCTGAGCTGGTTGCAGATTGTGGACAGCGTGTTTATCCGGTGGGTCGATTGGATTTTCATTCAGAAGGTCTGCTTCTCCTGACCAATGACGGCGCTCTGACGCAGATGCTTACCCATCCAAGGGGAGAGGTTCATAAAGTCTATCATGTATTGGTCGACGGTTTTTATGATGGGGCAGAGGAAAAACTGCGCCAGTCTATTGTGATTGACGGCAGAAAGACCATACCTGCAGGAGTGAAACTTCTATCCCGTCAGAGGAGAACGGCGCTGCTGGAATTTACCCTTTATGAAGGGAGAAACCGTCAAATCCGGCGCCTGTGTGAACATGCCGGGGTCACTGTGACCTGTCTGAAGCGGGTTTCCGAGGGGTCACTGCAATTGGGTGACCTTTCTGTTGGAAAATGGCGCTATTTATCTCAGGCAGAAATTGATGCACTGTACAATCATTTTTGAAGGAAAATTTTCATTTTTCTGAAATCCCCTTGAAAAATGAAGGAAATCCCTGTATAGTAAAGCAAAATCCCGTGCATATGGAGGGTACTTATGGCAGCAGATATTTTGTCTTTGATACATAATCAAATGGCCGGTTTTTCCAAGGGTCAGAAGCGAATTGCCAATTATATTGCTGCTTCTTATGATAAAGCTGCCTTTATGACTGCGAACAAGCTGGGAAAAATGGTCAATGTTTCCGAATCCACGGTGGTGCGATTTGCGGTGGAACTGGGGTTTGACGGCTATCCCGATATGCAGAAGGCGCTGCAGGAAATGGTCCGCAATAAGCTTACCGCTGTCCAGAGAATAGGCGTAGCCAGTGACCGCTTCGGTAATCAGGATGTGGTTTCTTCCGTACTTCATTCCGATATGGAGAGTATTCGAATGACCAGCGATGCACTGGACAGAACAGTTCTTGCCAGAGCGGTGGAGGCCATCAACCGTGCAAAGCATATTTATATAGTGGGTGTGCGGTCATCGGCTGCCATTGCTCTGTATATGAGCTTCTATTTCCGCAATATTTTTGATAATGTTCGCTTGGTGGAATCCAGCGCAACCAGTGAAATGATCGAACAGATGCTCCATGTATCCAAAGAGGATGTGGTTATCGGCATCAGTCTTCCGCGGTATTCCAGCCGTACGGTGAAGGCTCTTGAATTTGCAAGAGACTCGGGCGCTGAAATTGTGGTGATCACCGATTCAGTGGATGCCCCTGCGGCAAAGCTTGCCGATCATGTGCTCCGGGCCAAGAGTGATATGGTTTCTGTTGTGGATTCTCTGGTAGCACCCATGAGTTTGGTCAATGCTTTGATTGTTTCCATCGGTCAATGCAGAGAACAGGAAATGTCCCGTATATTTGAGAATCTCGAGAAAATCTGGGAAGAATACGAGGTTTACGAAGGTGTTGAAGCATAAAGTAATCGTCGTGGGCGGCGGCGCTGCCGGTATGATGGCGGCGGGTATGGCTGCCCGGCAGGGCGCAAAGGTGATTCTGCTGGAGCCCAATGACCGGCTGGGTAAAAAGCTCGCCATTACCGGAAAGGGACGCTGCAATGTAGCCAACAGCTGCACGCCGGAAGAAGTGCTGAAGAATATTCCTCATAACAGCCGATTTCTGTTCAGTTCCCTGCAGGCTTTTCCGCCGGAGCAGGTCATGGCCTTCTTTGAAGAGCACGGATGTCCTTTGAAGGTGGAACGCGGCAACCGCGTCTTTCCTGAGTCTGACCGTTCTGCCAGTGTGATTCAAGCGCTGCAGCATTTCCTTCAAAAAGAAAAAGTGGAGCTCCGCCGGGATAAAGTGAAAAAACTTCTGGTGGAAAACGGTGAGATCCGCGGTGTTGAAACCTCCAATGGCTGTGTTTACGGCAGATGTGTGATTCTTGCCACCGGCGGCTGCTCTTATCCGTTGACAGGCTCTACCGGAGACGGCTATCAAATGGCGCAGGATGTTGGTCATTCCATTGTGGAGCCCCGCGGCTCTCTGGTGCCCTTGGAGGAAAAGGGCAGTTGGTGCGCAGAAATGCAGGGACTATCCCTGCGGAATGTTGCGGTGAAGCTGGTCAATCAAAAGAATAAAACCGTTTACGAGGATTTTGGTGAGCTGCTGTTTACTCATTTCGGCCTGTCCGGACCGATCATCCTCAGTGCCAGCGCCCACATGAAGCCCGGAGAGCAGTATCAGATTTTGATCGATCTAAAACCCGCATTGGATGAGCAGAAGCTGGATCAGCGTATTCTTCGCGATCTGGATCAATATCAGAACCGTACCATTGAAAATGCGCTGCAGGATCTATATCCCAAAACCATGATCCCGGTCATGGTTGCCCGTGCAGAGATCCCAGTGGATACCAAAGCCAATTCTCTGACAAAGCAGCAGCGCCGCAGACTGCTGGAACTGACCAAACGATTTCCGGTGGAGATTGCCGGATCAAGACCGGTTGCGGAGGCAATCATCACCTCAGGCGGCGTCAAGACAAAGGAAATTGATCCCAAAACCATGGAATCAAAACTGGTCAACGGCCTGTATTTTGCAGGTGAACTGATCGATGTGGATGCCTATACAGGCGGTTTTAATTTACAAATTGCATGGTCTACCGGATATGCGGCAGGTGTTGCAGCCGGTGGACGGAACTATAACGAAAGCGAGGCAGAGTATGAGTAAGTTTGTTTCCATTGCCATTGACGGGCCTGCCGGTGCAGGCAAAAGCACCATGGCCAAGGCCGTAGCAAAGGATCTCGGTTTCATCTACGTGGATACCGGCGCCATCTACAGAACGATCGGCTATCATGTTGCCCTCTGCGGCATTGGCCCCAAGGACATTGACGGTGTCAACCGTCTGATCGATGATGTAAACATAGAGATTTCCTATGGAGATGATGGTTCCCAGCGGATGATCCTCAACGGCAAGGATGTCACCGGTGAGCTTCGTACGCCCAAGATGAGCGACTATGCTTCCAAAATCTCTGCCATGAAGGTGGTTCGGGAGTTTCTGTTGGATCTGCAGCGGGATATGGCGAAGAAGCACAATGTCATCATGGATGGCCGGGATATCGGCACCGTTGTTCTGCCCCACGCGGAAGTGAAGATCTTCCTCACCGCGTCGGCGGAAGTTCGTGCAAAGCGCCGTCTGGAAGAACTGTTAGCAAAGGGTGACAAGAAGGCAACCTTTGAACAGGTGCTTGCTGATATGAAGGAACGGGATCACCGGGATATGAACCGTGATGTTGCGCCTCTGAAGCAGGCGGAGGACGCGGTGCTTCTTGACACATCTGATCTGACCATTGAACAGAGCATCGCCGCCATCAAGGATATCGTAGAAAAGAGGATGGCAGCTTGCTGAGAGGGTTCTGGTACTGGGTAATATATTACATTGTCCGTTGTGCAATGTTTTTGTATCATCCGATTTTTCGGACAAAGGGCAGGGAAAACGTTCCGAAAAACGGCAATTTTCTCATTTGTCCCAATCATAGCGGTATGGCAGATCCTATATGGATTCTGTTTGCGCTTCGGATGGATCATGCTCCCCGCATTATGGCAAAGAAAGAGGCCATGAAAATTCCGCTTCTTGGTAAACTGTTGGAACAGTTCGGTGTCTTTGGTGTGGATCGGGAAGGCGTAGATGTCAATGCGATCAAAATCGGTATGCGGGCCCTGAAAGAAGGGCAGCAGCTGATGGTTTTCCCCGAAGGCACCAGAGTGAAGCCCGGAAAGGTGATTGTTCCGAAGCGCGGTGCCACGGTTCTGGCCCATCGAACGGACAGTCCCATTCTCCCGGTGTACCTGTCCCGTCGCAAATATCCGTTCTGTCCTGTCACATGTGTCATTGGCGAGCCTTATCGTCTGCAGTTTGATGGAAAACCAACGGATGAGCAGTTGCAGTCCGCAACGGAAGATCTGCTGAAAAAGATTTATGAAATGGGGGATCGAGTGTGAAAGTAACACTTGCCAAAACAGCGGGTTTCTGTTTCGGTGTGGATCGTGCGGTTTCTCTTGTGGAAAAGGCGGTTTCTGAGGGGAAACGTGTTGTGACCCTTGGACCCATCATTCATAACAAGCATGTGGTCAACCGGTTTGCCTCGCAGGGCGTGCGGGAAATCCATGACCCTGATCTCATTCCGGAGGGAAGCAGTGTTATCATCCGTTCCCACGGTGTTTCCAGAGCGGTATATGAAAAGCTGCAGCTCCGTGGGCTGGAAGTGGTGGATGCAACCTGCCCTTTTGTAAAGAGAATACATAAATTGGTTTCTGCCGCAGCGGAGCAGGGCCGTCAGCCGGTGATCATCGGCACCCGTTCTCATCCGGAGGTGCAGGCCATTGCAGGCTGGTGTACCCATCCCATTGTCTTTGAAACGCCGGAAGAGGTGGAAATTTGGACTGGTTCCGGGAATTTTGACCGTGAAATTCCGGTGACACTGGTCTGTCAGACCACCAGCACGCAGAAATTATGGGAAAACTGCAAGAAAATTATAAAAAAAGAGTGTACAAATTGCGAAATCTTTGATACAATATGCGAAGCGACAGAAAAGCGGCAGAAAGAAGCGGGCGAGCTATCTAAGATTTGCGATGCGATGGTCGTAGTCGGTGATACGAACAGCTCCAACACCAAGCGGCTAGCCATGATTTGCAGGCAATACTGTGGAAATGTTGCGCTGATCGAGGATGCAGACGAGCTCGACTTATCGCATTTTTCTCATGCCAATTCTGTTGGCATCACGGCGGGTGCATCAACCCCGGCGTGGATAATAAAGGAGGTCAACAACAATATGAGCGAAGAAATCAGAGTTGAAACTGCAATGGAGGAAAACTTTGACGAACTTCTCGAGCAGTCTTTCAAAACTTTAAATAACGGTGACAAGGTGATCGGTAAGGTCATCTCTGTGGGCAACACCGAGATTCAGGTCGACCTGGGCACCAAGCACGCAGGTTACATTCCTGTTGATGATTTTAGTTCCGATCCCTCTGTGAACCCCGCAGAGGTTCTGAAGGCCGGCGACGAAATCGAAGTCGTGGTCGTTCATGTCAACGATTCCGAAGGCACCGTCCGTCTGTCCAAGAAGCGTCTGGAAGCAGGCAAGGCTTGGGAAGAAGTGGAAGCTGCCGCTGAGAATAAGACCGTTGTGGAAGCCGTTATCACTGAAGAGAACAAGGGCGGCGTTGTTGCCAACATCAAGGGCATCCGTGTGTTTATCCCCGCTTCTCAGACCGGTGTTCCCAAGGGCGGCGATCTGGCCTCTCTGGTCAAGACCACTGTTCAGATGCGCATTACCGAAGTCAACCGCGCTCGCCGCAGAGTGGTTGGCTCCATCCGTTCCGTCGCCAGCGAGCAGCGCAAGGCTCAGCAGGAGAAGATCTGGAACGAAATCGAAGTGGGCAAGAAGTACAACGGTACTGTCAAGAGCCTGACTTCCTACGGTGCATTCGTCGATATCGGTGGCGTTGACGGCATGGTTCATGTTTCCGAACTGTCCTGGAATCGTATCAAGAACCCCGCAGAGGTTGTCAAGGTTGGCGATGAGATCGAAGTTTTCGTTATCTCCTACGATCCCGAAAAGAAGAAGATCTCTCTGGGTTACAAGACTGCCGAGACCAACCCCTGGGCTGTGTTCAATGCCAAGTATCAGATCGGCGATGTCGCCACTGTGAAGATCGTCAAGCTGATGACCTTCGGCGCATTTGCTGAGATCCTGCCCGGTGTTGATGGCCTGATCCATATTTCCCAGATTGCTGACCGCCGTATCGGCAAGCCTGAGGATGTTCTGTCCGAAGGTCAGGAAGTTGAAGCCAAGATTATTGACGTCGACGCCGAGAACAAGCGTATCAGTCTGTCCATCCGTGCTCTGTTGGCTCCCATGGAAGAAGCAGAAGTCGAGGCTGCTGAAGAAGAGTAATTTCATATGAAAAAACAGGCCGTGAACAATTTCACGGCCTGTTTCTTTATGTCATTATAAGCTGAAATCCTTTTCCTTGTACCTGGAAAAATCCTGCGCCTTCGGTTTTGAAGGAACCCGTTTCAGAGGGTCATAACGAAATCTGCGGCAGTGATGATTGGCAGGGACGATGCCGCATTTCTGGCAGATCATCTGTTCGTCACTGAGTTTACCGGCATATTCACAATAAGCACAATTTCTTTCGATTTTTTTTCGGAACAACATGGACGACCCTCCTTTATGCAGCTATTATATAAGACTTTCTTCCTTTTTTCCAGAGGATTTTTTTAGAAACAACAGAAAAGGCGTGCATATAAGAAGAATAATCAGAAATTGCGAAATCGGTTCGATATTTGCATTGGCTCGCCAACAGGGCTGTGCGGTTGGAAGGAAAGGCCAGAACACATAGGCAGCTGCGGCGCTTAGAATACCCTGCAGTCCTTTTCCAATCAGCATTTTCTTACAGGATAGTCCTGCGGCTTCTGTAAATGTCACTGCTTGCAGGAGTACGCAGCCGCCGCCGAATCCCAGTAATAACGCAGAAAATGCAAATGCAATCCTTGGTTGAAGAGAGACTGCAGCCAGCGCATGGAAACCACTGGTGATTTCCAGTAGACCGGGAAGTGCAAGAGAGGAAAAAAGAGAAACAGGCAGAAGACCGGAAAAGCATTTTGTTAATACAGAAAAAAACAGTATAAAAACGCAGACCGTTACCGCTGTTTTTCCACCTTCGGATACGGCGTTTTTGCAGGCAGATAGAAACGATTCTCCGGATACTTGTGTGATTGGGTGTGCAGGTGCGGCTTCTTTCGGGCGGAATAGAATGCCAATTCCGATAGCGAAAAACAGGTGAATACCGTATAAGAGGATTCCCGCAGCGGCACTTTGAAATACACCGTATCCCACAACACCGATGATAAAGGACGGGCCTGCATTGTTGCAGAACATCAGCGCCTGTTCCGCTGCATTTTTGCTTATCATACCATCCCCGTATAGCTGTGATACGGTTCTTGCTCCCACCGGATATCCGCCGATGCTGCCCAGCAGAAATGCAGAAGCGCTGTTTCCCGGCAGATGAAAGACAGCCTCCATAATGGGCGAGAAGAGCACAGCAGCCTGTGCTGCAGCTCCGCACCGGATCCATAGATCCGACAGCACAAAAAAAGGAAATAATACGGGAAGCACTGAGCCTGCACAGAGCTGCAGCCCCTCCTGTATGGCAGATTTTGCGTCATTTGTATGAAAAATCAAAAGAAAAGCCAAAAACAATATGACAGTTGATTTTATAAATGATAAGGCAGTTTTCATCTACATCCCTCCGAAAGAATCTATGAATGGTGGGACAAATTCTTTCACCCTGCGCATAAGAATGTGTTACAGGGGTGATCGCATGAATAAAGCAAGAAAATTCCTGATGGATGCGGCGGGACATCTGGATATTCCGGCGGATATTCTTGCCGCCGTGCCCAGAATGGAAGTGACAGGTTTTCGGGAATTCAGCATTGAGCCGCACAAGGGGTTGCTGGAATATGAAAAAGAGCAGATCGGTATCGAAACCAATATGGGCAGAATCCGTATTGTCGGCACTGATCTGACCATAAAGCTCATGAACCGGAACAGGATTACCATTTCCGGAGATCTTCATTCTGTTCGTCTGCGGGAGGATTGAAGTGAAAAAAATGTTTCAATTTCTCGGCGGATATGTAGTCCTTGAGATTTGCGGCGCAGCCTGTGGATTGGCACTGAACCGCCTGGTGCGTGAGAAAATCGCCTTTTGGAATGTCTTGTGGATCGATGAATTGACTATCCGAATTTCTGTTTTTCCGGGACAAAAGGATACAGCCATGAAACTCATTGCTGTATCCATGTGTGAAGCCCGTACGGTGGAGGAGATCGGAATACTTCAGCAAATCAAGTGCCTGAGACACAGACTTGTACTTGTCATTTTTGTCATGCTTTCTCTTGCGTCAGCAATTGTGCTGCCGCGGCATGTGTTTTTTTATGAGGTGGTGGGAAATGAGACGATCCCTGCCACTCGCATTCTCCGGGAATTGCAAAATCATGGAATCGGGTTTGGAACCTATGGGCCGGATATCCATCCGGCTTGGGCGAAAAATCATATGATCGATGTCATTCCGAAGCTGCAATGGCTGACTATCACACAGAACGGCTGCCGTGCAAAAGTCATTGTCCGGGAACGTCCCGATATTCCGGAGACAGAAAACAGAAAAGGATTCTCCAATGTGGTCGCAACTCAGAACGGAATGATCACGCAGATGTCGGTTTTTGCCGGTCAACCCATGGTAAAAACGGGAGATATCGTGGAAAAAGGACAGCTTTTGGTGTCCGGAGTTGTGGATTTGGAACGCATTTTCGTTCTGGAAAACGCAAATGCGGAGGTTTTCGCCCGGACTTGGCGGGAAATTTCGACGTGTATGCCGGAAAAATATGCCAAAAAGGGCGAATATTCAGACCAACGAACAGAAGTGTCTGTACAAATCGGACAGAAAAGAATAAAATTATTTGGAAACAGTGGAATTTCCCATGGCAGTTGTGATAAAATGATAACAAGATTGGATCTGACTCTTCCGGGAAATTTCGTCATCCCCCTTTCTCTGGAAATCTCGCGGGTTACTTTTTATGAAAAGGCGGAGGCTGTCATGCCGCCGGAGGAAGCGGAGCAGCTTTTGAAGGCCTATGTGGAAGATTATGTAGGAAAGCAGATGCAGGCTGGAGAGATTCTTGTCTCCTCCTTTCGTATGGATCAGGAGGAGGGAAAGAACCTTCTGCATGGTGTGCTGGAGTGCCACGAAATGATTGCGGAACGGGTGTCAGGAAAGATTACATTTGAGGATTAGTAATATGATGGAACGTACAGTCAACGCAGAAAGAATGGAGCAGATCATTGAGGTGTTCGGCTCCTTCGATGAAAATATTAAAAAAATCGAAGATGCCTTTCGGATTCGTGTGATCAACCGCGGCACAGAACTGAAGGTTCAGGGCGACGAAGAATATGTGGATCAGGGCGTCCGAGCCATTGAAGGTCTGCTGGCACTGGCGGCCAAAGGCGAAGCCATTGATGAGCAGAAGGTTCGCTATTTGATCGATCTGGTTCGCAGCGGCGAGGATGACAAGATCGGTGCCATGGCCCGGGATGTGGTTTGTGTGACTGCCAAGGGCAAGCCCATCAAGGCCAAGACTCTTGGCCAGCAAAAGTATCTGAAAGCCATTGAGAAAAATACCATTACCATCGGCGTCGGCCCTGCTGGTACCGGCAAGACCTATCTTGCCGTTGCGGAGGCTGTCGCTGCATTCCGTGCCAAGCAGGTGAACCGAATCATTCTGACCCGTCCTGCGGTGGAGGCCGGTGAACGTCTCGGCTTCCTGCCCGGTGATCTGCAGAATAAGGTCGATCCTTATCTGCGGCCTCTTTACGATGCGTTGTTTGATATGCTCGGTCCGGAGACCTATACCAAGTATCTGGAAAGAGGTAATATTGAGGTGGCGCCTCTGGCCTATATGCGCGGCAGAACACTGGATGACAGTTTTATCATTCTGGATGAAGCCCAGAACACCACAAGAGAGCAGATGAAAATGTTCCTCACCCGTCTCGGTTTCGGCTCCAAGATCGTCATTACTGGTGATGTGACCCAGATTGACCTGCCCCGTGACAAGGTCAGCGGCCTGAAAGATGCCATTCGGGTGCTGGAAAATGTGGAGGATATTGCCATCTGTCGGCTCAATCCCAGCGATGTTGTCCGTCATGCATTGGTTCAGAAAATCGTTGCAGCCTATGATTCTTTTGAGAAGAATAAGCTGCCCACGAATGATGGACCCCGGAAATTCAAGAGGAGCGTCGTATGAAAAAAAAGATAAATATCAGCTTCGATCAAAAGCGGATCGCCAATATTGGCCTGAGCATGCACCTGACCAAGTGTATCACCAAGGCGCTGGAATTTCAGGGTGTGAATGTTCCCTGCGAGATCAACGTTCTGGTTACAGATGATAAGGGGATTCGTGCTATCAACCATGCCAGCCGTCAGATCGACAGTGCCACCGATGTACTTTCTTTTCCTATGCATGAATTTACTCCCGGAGTGCTGCCGCAGGACTGGGCACCTTATATGGAGCCGGAGTTTGGCCGTGTAGTTCTGGGTGATATGGTGCTGTCTCTGGATCGTGCTATTGAGCAGGCCATGGAATACGGACACGGAATTAAGCGTGAGATCGGCTATTTGACCGTTCATTCCGTGCTTCATCTTCTGGGTTATGACCATCTGGATGAAGGTCCCATGAAGCGGCAGATGCGCCGTCAGGAAGAAACTATCATGGCTCAGCTGCTGCTGACCCGATAACATCGAAAGAGGAACAAAAGATATGACAAAATCCGCGATGATCACCATTGCTGGTCGTCCCAATGTGGGTAAATCCACCCTGACCAATGCTATGGTTGGTGAAAAAATTGCCATCGTATCCAATAAGCCCCAGACTACAAGAAACCGGATCTGCGGTGTTCTGACCAGAGGGGAGACGCAGCTGGTGTTTATGGACACCCCCGGTTTCCATAAACCCAGAACCAAATTGGGCGACTACATGGTGAATGTGGTGCAGAATTCCGTGGCTGATGTGGATGCGACCTTCCTGATGGTGGAGCCCATTGCCAACATCGGCATTCAGGAGGAAGAACTGATCGCCCAGATCAAAGCCAGCCGTGTCCCTGCGGTGCTGGTGATCAATAAGATTGACACAGTGGAGAAGGAAGATCTTCTTGCCGTCATTGCTGCCTACAGTCAGGCTCATGACTTTGCTTCCGTTGTTCCGATCAGTGCAAAAACGGGGGAGGGCATTGATCTGCTCATGGCTGAGGCTGAAAAGTTTGCGCAGGAAGGTCCGTTCTTCTTCCCGGATGATGCGGTTACGGATCAGCCGGAACGTCAGATCATGGCGGAGATTATCCGTGAAAAGCTGCTTTGGTGTCTGGATCGGGAAATTCCCCATGGCACCGCCGTAGAGATCACCCGCTTTACGGAACGGGATAATGGCATTATTGATCTTGATGCAACAATTTATTGCGAAAAAGCCAGCCATAAAGGCATTATTATCGGCAAACACGGAGATATGCTGAAGAGAATCAGCACCATGGCCCGCACAGACTGCGAAAAGTTTATGGGAACCAAGGTGTTCCTGCAGACATGGGTCAAGGTAAAGGAAAACTGGCGTGACAGTGATTTCCTGATCCGGAATTTCGGTTACCAATGATTGCAAGCATAGGGTCACCAAAATGGCTCATCCTAATATCATGATAGTAGATATAGGAGGATGCCATATGGACCCGCAACTGTTTTGGAATCTGTTTTTGGAAACCGGTGCACCGGAACTTTATCTGCTGTATTTGAAAGCGCTGCGTGAAGCAGAGCCTGCCTCCGCGTAGCGAACGAGGCTTCATATGTACTTTAAGACAGAGGGGCTTGTGCTCCGGGAAACCCAGTATAAGGATGCGGATAAGCTGCTGACGGTCCTCAGTAAGGATCGCGGCAAGCTGACACTCCGTGCCAGAGGTGTCAGAAGCAAAAACAGCCGCTTAAAAAGCGGCTGTCAGCTTCTGGCTTATTCTGAATTTACGGTCTTTGAGAATAAAAGCTATCAGCTGATCGAAGAGGCTGTGCCGCTGCAGTTGTTTTTACCCTTGCGGGATGATATTGAAAAGCTTTCGTTGGCTTCCTATTTTGCGCAGGTCAGTGAAACGGTCTCGCAGGAGGACAGCCCCAGTCCGGAGCTGCTGTCCTTGTGCCTGAATGCCCTTTATGCACTGGCAGAGCTGGACAAACCCCAGCGGCTGGTGAAAGCTGCCTTTGAGCTGCGGGCCGCCTGTTTGGCAGGATATATGCCCATGCTGGATGGCTGTGCGGCCTGCGGTCATCCGCAGCCTGAACGATTTCATGTCAAGGGCGGCGTACTGCAGTGTGCAGGCTGTCTGCTGCCGGAGGAAACCGGTGTTCGTCTGCCGGTACATGCCGGTTGTCTTTCTGCCATGCGGTATATTGTTGACTGTGACTTGAGGCGGCTCTTTTCTTTCCAATTGGGAGACCAGGGCTTAAAAGAGCTTTCTGATGCGGCGGAGACCTATCTGCTGTCTCAACTGGAGCAGGGCTTTTTTACATTGGACTTTTATAAGTCACTACAGATTTAACATAGGAATACAATTATGAGCGAATTATATGAAAAATCTTTGCAGAAGCTGGAACTGGATCTGGTTCTTCAGCTTCTGTCTGAACAGGCTTCTTCTGAAGAAGCCAAAAACAGGTGCCGTCAGCTGCGGCCGGAGACCGATCCGGATGATGTTCGGGTGCTGCAGGCACAGACTGCCGCGGCCTGCCAGCTGATGGTGCGGAAAGGCTCACCCGGGCTGAGTGGTGTGCAGGATGTGGGAGAATCTCTCTCCCGTGCAGATCGCGGCGGATGTCTTTCTGCAGGCGAGTTGCTGAGAATTGCATCGATTCTTCGCTGTGCCAGACTGGTGAAGAACTATGCGGAAACCGATGCGATTTCTTCTGTTCTGGATCCATGGTTCATGGAACTGGTTGCCAACAAGTATCTGGAGGAGAAAATTGACACCTCCATTCTTTCCGAGGAAGAAATTGCCGATGGCGCCAGCGCGGAACTGGCGGACATTCGCCGTCACATTCGGATACAGAGCGCCAAGATCCGCGAATCTCTGCAGAAAGTGATATCGTCTCCGACCTATGCCAAATACCTGCGGGAGCCGATCATCACGATCCGTTCCGACCGCTTTGTTGTGCCGGTCAAGAGTGAATTCAAATCTTCTGTGCCCGGTCTGGTGCATGATGTATCGTCCTCCGGGAGTACGTTTTTCATTGAGCCCATGCAGGCGGTCAATGCGAACAATGCTCTCCGGGAGCTGTTCGCCAGAGAGCGCAAGGAGATCGAGCGTATTCTGGCAGAGCTTTCTGCGGAAGCTGCTGCCTACAAAACCCACATTGACAGAAACTATGAAATGCTGGTGCAGCTGGACTGTATGTTTGCAAGGGCGAAGCTGGCGTTTCGGATGAAGGCAGTGGAACCGGAGATTCGCCGGGATGGCAGAATCCTGCTGAAGAATGCCCGCCATCCCCTGATCGATCAGAAAGCCGTTGTGCCCATTTCGGTACATCTCGGTGATGAATTTGATACTATGGTCATTACCGGCCCTAATACCGGCGGTAAGACGGTTACATTGAAAACCATCGGATTGCTGACGCTGATGGCAGAGTGCGGCCTGCATATTCCTGCAGACAGCGGTAGCTATGTATCGGTATTTGAGCGGGTTCTGGCGGACATCGGTGATGAACAGTCCATTGAACAGTCCCTGTCCACGTTCTCTGCCCATATGAAAAATATTGTAGAGATTGTGGAAATCTGTGATGATCGATCTCTGGTGCTGTTTGATGAACTGGGCGCCGGTACGGATCCTGCCGAAGGCGCCGCGCTGGCAATTTCTCTGATCCAGTTCTGCCGGAAATGCGGTTCCAAGGTTGCAGCTACAACCCATTATGCCGAGCTGAAGCTTTTTGCCATGCGGACTGACGGTGTCATTAACGCATCCTGCGAGTTCAATGTGGATACCCTGCAGCCGACCTATCGCTTGTTGATCGGTATTCCCGGCAAATCCAATGCCTTTGCCATTTCACGAAAGCTGGGACTTCCGGAACACATCATTCAAGAAGCCGCTAATCTTCTCAATGAGAATGATACCAATTTTGAGGATGTTCTCAATCAGCTGGAACAGCAGCGGCAGGCCATGGAGCAGGCCAGACTGGAAGCTGAGAGCCTCCGTATGCAGACAGAAAAGGCGAAAACGCAATCCGATGTCTATCTGCAGGAAATCAAAAAAGAGCGGGAGAAGGCCATTGCGAAGGCAAGAAAGGAAGCACAGGTTATCATCGATGATGCTCGCCGAACTGCCAATGCGGTGCAGGAGGAACTGAAACAGCTTCGCAAGCAGATGAAGGATACTGCCGACGCACAGGGGATCAACGTGAAGCAGGCAGAGCTTCGCCGTGCTTTGAACGAAGCAGAAGAAAAACTTGCCGGTGAAAAGCAACAGCCCAAGCGACCCGCCGCATCCAGAGAGATTCGGGTGGGCGATACGGTGGAACTGCTGAAGTTTGGATCCAAAGCCACGGTTCTGTCCATCAACAAGGATGGCTCTTATCAGCTGCAGGCTGGTATTATGAAGGTCAATGCCAAGGCCGATGAGATCAGTCTTGTGGAAAACGAACAGAATCCATCGGTGAAAAAGATCATCCAGAATAACAAACGGGTGCTGCGGCTGGAAGCAGCCTGTCCCGAGCTTGATATCCGCGGTATGGCATCTGATGAAATGCTGGGTGTTCTCAGTATGTTTTTGGATAATGCGTTCTTGTCCAATCTTCCTTCCGCCAGAATCATTCACGGAAAAGGTACCGGCATTCTCCGTGCTGCTGTTCATGCGGAGCTTCGAAAGTGCAAGTATGTGAAACGGTTCCGTCTGGGAACATTTGGTGAGGGAGAAGATGGCGTTACAATTGTCGAATTCACATAATCTGTAGGTTTGTCAATGATGTGTTACACATTAGGGTAAGAAAAAAGAACGTGTTTAGGAGACTTCCAGTTGAGCGGTCTCATAGGGAAATTGTTATATTGCCGTTGTCTGACAGCGAGCTGTTTTTTGAAATCCTCAAAAGA
>JAZSCX010000060.1:0-3485 GCA_045530865.1 Candidatus Avilachnospira sp. | reverse complement strand
AAACAGCTCTGCATAACGGTTAAAGGTAAAGCCTTTAAATACCGCCATATCTGTACCGGTATTAAATGATGCCAGTGCCAGAATGAAGATCGGCACATACAGGAAAATAAAAACAATAACAGTAATGACACGGGAGGTCTTTTTCATATCAGCAGGTCCTCCTCGTTGTCAGATTTTGTAAAGTGGTTTGAGATTCCGATGCAGATAAAGATCAGGATCATTAAAACCAGAGACATCGCGGCGCCGAGGTTCGGATTATAAGCGCCTTTAAACTGGGATTCGATGATGTCACCGACCAGGATTGTTCCCGGAGAGCCCAGCTTCTGGGAAATATAAAAGGTGGACACGGCGGGCACAAAGACCATGGTAATTCCGGAGATGATGCCGGGCACAGACAGGGGCAGAGTGACCTTGGTAAAGACCTGACGGTGATCGCAGCCCAGATCCTGTGCGGCTTCCACCAGACGATTGTCGATCTTCATGATGACCGTGTACAGCGGCGTGATCATGTAGGGCAGGTAGTTATAGACCATGCCCAAAATAACGGCGCCGTTGGTACGGATCATGGGCAGGGGCTTCAGCCCCAGTGCCATGACCACCTGATTGATGATTCCGGTGTCCTCCAGCATGGCGACCCATGCCAGTGTACGCAGCAGGAAGCTCATGCACATGGGCAGCATGACCAGCATGGACAGCAGACGCTGCCACTTGGGACTGGCCTGCGCAATGGTGTATGCCACCGGATAACCGATCAGCAGGCAGATGGCTGCTGAGATCAAAGAAAGGAAAATAGACCGCAGGAAAATGGGAAAGTAGGTCCCGAGATTACTGAGGTTTGCAAAGGTAAAAGCTCCGGTGATGGAATCGGTAAAGGCGTAGTAGACCACCACGCCCAGAGGGATGAGGGTAAACACCGTCATCCACGCCACATAGGGCGCCAGTAAACGCTTACTCTTCATCGGCGGTGTCCTCCGCGATTTCGTCATATTCGGCGCTATAGGAGCTGTAGTCGCCGAAGAGACCGGAGTACTCGCTTTTCTTCATAACATGGATATCCTCGGGATTGAGGCGGATGCCGACACGCTTGCCCACCGGCTGATGATCGGTGGTCTGGATCAGCCACTTGAAGCCCTTGAAATCCACAATGATATCATACTGCATACCCTTGAAGGTAACACTGGTGACAGTGCCGAACAGATGTGCCTGATCGCCCTCCACAAAATCGATATCCTCAGGCCGGATAACCACATCCACAGGCTCCTTGGGTGCAAAGCCCTTGTCCAGACACTTGAACTTGCGGCCGAAGAATTCCACCACATAGTCCTCGATCATGATGCCGTCGAGAATGTTGCTCTCGCCGATAAAGTCGGCCACAAAGGCGTTTTTGGGCTCGTTGTAGATATCCTCAGGGCGGCCGATCTGCTGAATGTGACCCTTGTCCATGACCACAACGGTGTCGGACATGGAGAGGGCTTCTTCCTGATCGTGGGTGACGTAGATAAAGGTGATGTTGGTTTCCTGCTGGATGCGCTTGAGTTCGTTCTGCATATCCTTGCGCAGGCGCAGATCCAGTGCACCCAGAGGCTCATCCAGAAGCAGAACCTTGGGCTGGTTGACCAGCGCGCGGGCTATGGCAACACGCTGCTGCTGACCGCCGGAAAGCTGGTTGACTTTTCTGTTTTCAAAGCCCTTCAGGCTGACGATCTCCAGCATCTCGCAGACGCGGCGGTCGACCTCCAGCTCCGGGAGCTTGGCGATCCGCAGACCGAATGCGACGTTGTCATAAACGTCAAGGTGAGGGAACAGTGCATACCGCTGGAACACGGTATTGATCTGTCGTTTATATGCGGGCACATCATTGATCTTCTGCCCGTCGAATAACACATCACCGGTAGTGGGCGTCAAAAAACCGCCGATGATCCGCAGGGTTGTGGTTTTGCCGCAGCCGCTGGGTCCCAGTAATGTGAGAAATTCGTGATCATTGATATAAAGGTTGATATTGTCGAGGATCTTCTCCCCATCAAATTCCATGGTCAGATTCGTCAAACGAATCAACTCTTTTGCCATGTATCCTCCCCCATTTCAAAATAGATTATCGTATCGCAAACTACGGCACGTTAATAAGAATATATATGTTTACTGCGCTAAAGTCAATGGGGAAGCATACATTTTGTCAAAATGTGCGCTTCCCCATGGTCCCTATCCAAAGTATTCGTCTACAAAGTCTACCTTCTCCACCTGAAATTCCCTTCCGTGGAGATACTGCAGAATGCCGCCGTCGGTCTGAAAATCAAACAGCAGCTTATAGGAGTATAACGCCTGATACTTCCGGTCAAACCGCTTGTCCAGCTTTCCGTATTTGCCGTCGCCCAGCAGGGGATGACCGGCAGCGGCCATCTGGGCACGGATCTGATGGGTGCGTCCAGTGATCAGTTCGCACTCCACAAGGCTCAGTCCGTTTTTGGATTGCAGCGTGGTATAGTTGGTGATGCAGGTCTTGGAGCCCTTTTGACTCTCCTGTGAGACATACACCCGATTCTGCACCGCATCCTTGAACAGATAGCCCTTGAGCGTGCCGTTTTTGGGCTTGGGTGTGCCATGGACAATGCACAGATACCGCTTATCCAACTCCCGGTCTTTGATTTTCTGGTTCAGGATCCGGAGGCTTTCTGCATTTTTAGCGGCGATGACGATACCGCCGGTGTTGCGGTCAATGCGGTTGCAAAGAGCCGGAGCGAAGCTGTGTTCCTCTCTGGGACGCCATTCCCGTTTGGCATAGAGATAGGCCTGAATGTGATCAATCAGGGTCTTGCCGTATTCTGCACCGTCATGGGGGTGTACGGCCTGCCCGGGCTTTTTGTCTACCAGAATGATGTTCTCGTCCTCATATACAATGTGCAGCTTTGGCACAGCCACGGTCAGATAGGCATTGTCCGGCTTAGGCTCTTCAAAGAACTCGTCGCTGATGTACATCTGAATCAGATCGCTGGCGTTCAGCCGAGTGTCTCTGGAAGCACCCTTGTTATTGATCTTAATCCGCTTGAGCCGAATGTATTTCTGCGCCAGAGAAGCAGGCAGCAGGGGAACGGTCTTGCTCACAAACCGATCCAGCCGCTGCCCGGCGTCATTTTTGCCAACCGTAAATTCCTTCATAAAGAAGCTCCTTTATGTTGCATTTTCGATGCATTTATTATATAGTATCAAACGATAAATGACAATTGTTATTTCTTCGGAAGCGACTGGAAGCATCTACTGTGGCCAAGAGTAAAAAATTCACGAAATTTTACAAGATTTTGTGGAAAAAGTATTTGACAAGCGTCTGTGTTTTAGATATAATAGCAGTCGCACGATTATGGATTGGAGAGAGCTATGCTGTTAGGATTGTCCAAGATTATTGACTGCCCGGGCGGCGTGGTTCCCTTTGAAACAAGTCTTGATCTGAGCCAGATGGAATTTGGCGGAAGCTATCCGCTGCCTGAGCCTGT
>JAZSCX010000095.1:0-11953 GCA_045530865.1 Candidatus Avilachnospira sp. | reverse complement strand
GGTCTGGCCGCCCTACGGGGAGATCCGGAGTGCAAAAAAGGACTGCTGCAATTTCTTGCAGCAGTCCTATCTTATGATTATTTGTCCTTGATATCACATTTGAGATTGCCGCGCGCCTGCGGCGCTCGCAATGACACGGTGTACGGGAGTGCTGCCTGTACACCTCATCCGTCAGCCCTTCGGGCTGCCACCTTCCCCTCAAGGGGAAGGCTTAGTGCGGTTAGTAGTAATCGTACTTACAGAACGGGCACTTGGGGTAGTCAAAATCATGCTTTTTGCCGCAGTTGGGGCACTGCTTCTGGGGCATTTCCTCTTCCGCGGATGACTCTGCCCGATAGAATTCGATCTTACCGCAGTCCGGGCAGGTGTAGATATCCACATCCAAGGCACCGGCAATGAGATTGGGCCAATCACCCAAGAACCAACCGGTCTGTCCCAGCTGCAGCTTTTCTCTTTTGATATACGCCATGGGTTTCCCGCAGCGCAGACAATCCAGCTTTTTCATTGCTTATTTCTCCTTATAATAAAGAAAACAATGACAAAATCCTTCATAGTCCGGATCGGCGATCTGGGCCTTGAACTCTTCGCACATGCACTTGAACGCCTCCGTCCGTTCCATGCGGCAGGGGCAATAGCCGCCGGTGCGTTTCAGGCCCTCCCGGACAGTTTTGACCACCGCTTCGTTCTCATTGAGCCGAACTTTTCCCATCCTATACCTCCATCAGCTTCTGCAGGGCTTCCTTACTCTGATAGCCCACGGACTGGTTCACCAGCTGACCATCCTTGAACACCAGCAGCGTCGGGATGGATACGATGTTGAACCGGTGGGACAGCTCCATTTCCTCATCCACATTGACCTTGCCGACCTTACAGGTCTTGCTCAGTTCTTCCACAATGGGTGCCAGCATCATGCAGGGGCCGCACCAGGATGCCCAGAAATCCACCAAAATGGGCTCTTTGCTGCCCAGAACGATCTCGTCAAAGTTGTCTTTGGTCAGAATGTATTCCATCGTATCATTCTCCTTTCGTTTTTATGATTATAACACAAAACAGATGTGCTGGGCAAGTACCAAGAGCAAACCATCACCAGAGCGGATTGCCACGTCGGGCTTACGCCCTCCTCGCAATGACCGGAATTTTTGATACATCGAAAAATGGTCCGCTGCAAGCAGTTGCAGCAGACCATTTTTTATCAGAACATAACCAGAATCTTGGCGCCGAGGACGATGGCGACCAGAGCCAGAGGATAGGTGGCAGCATAGGCCGCTGCCACATCGTCCGTACCGGCTGTGGCAATCAGGGTACCCAGAGCGGGGGTACTGGTCATACCGCCGGTGATGGAGCCCAGATTATTGAAGATGCTGAGCTTAAAGACATACTTGCCCAGAATGTAACCCACGATCATGGGAACGATGGTCATGATAGCGCCGTAGATGAAGTAGGAAACCTTCACGAACTTGATGAAGTTCACGCCGCCGGGAACACCGGCACCCACCAGGAACAGCATCAGACCCAGTTCCCGGAAGATGTTCAGGGTGCTCTTGCTGACACGGAGGTCGATCTTACCCATGTGGCCGAAGTGGCCGACGATCAGGCCGCTGACCAACATGCCGCCGGAAGAACCCAGAGAGAAGTTGATGCCGGGGATCTTGATGCTGCCAATGATCATACCCAGAACCACAGTCAGGATGAAGGGGAAGAAGTCGAGGGCATCGATCTTCTTCAGCTGCTTGCCGGTTTCCTTGATCTGGACAGCATTGGCAGCCACAAAGCTCTTGCGCTCTTCTTCCATATTGACCTTCAGCAGCTTGGGCACGATCTGCACGAACAGCACCACGCCCAGAACGCCGAATAGATAGGCAATGCCATAGCCTGCTGTGACTGCGTCGGGATCGGCGGCCACATCCTTAGCAGCAGACAGGCCGGGGGTACTGGTCAGACCACCGGTCAGCAGGCCTGCTGCCAGAGAAGAGGAAATGCCGGAGACCTTCATCACGATAACCGCAGTGAGGATGCCCAGTGCAATGATCACAGCGCCCATCAGCAGATAAGCCAGAGAGGACTTATTCATGCTGCGGAAGAACTTGGGTCCGGCGATCAGGCCCACAGCCGTGACAAACAGGGCTGTACCGATGCTGGACACAAAGGAATACATGCTCTTGACAGAATCATCGAACAGGACGATAGTCTTACCGCCAAGGTCAAAGGATCCGACCTTGTTGGCCAGAATACCGAAGGCCAGCGCTACCAGCAGAACACCGGCAGTACCAAGGGAGATACCCTTGATCTCGATGCCGCCGAGCAGATATCCCAGCATGGCAATGACAAACACGAAGAACAATGTCGTCAGAAAGGACGCGGCGACACCGGAAAGATATGCAGCCATGAAACCCCTTCTTTCTTATGCTCTGCGGGCGTAGTCGGGCAGCAGCTTGGGAGAGACGTTCTCAGTCTCAATACCGGCTTCTGCCAGTTCCTTCTGGAAGGCATCCACATGGCTCAGAGTCAGGGTGCCAACGGTGACGTTCTTAGCCTTGGCGGCTGCGTTGCGGCCTGCATTGCGGCCGAACACAATGATGTCCAGCAGGCTGTTGCCCATCAGACGGTTGCGGCCGTGGATACCGCCGACAGCTTCGCCGGCCACGAACAGGTTCTCCACATCGGTCTGGCCGTCATCGGTGATCTTCAGACCGCCGTTCTGGTAGTGCAGGGTGGGGTAGATCAGGATGGGTTCCTTGCGGATGTCGATGCCATACTTGCCGAACATACGCATCATGGCGGGAATCCGCTTTTCAATGGTGCCTTCGCCGTTCTTCATTTCGATCATGGGGGTGTCCAGCCAGACGGCATAGCCCTCGGGGGTCTTGACACCATTGCCGCGGGTGGAGCACTCACGAATGATAGAAGCAGCAGAAACGTCGCGGGTCTCCAGGGGGTTCATGAAGGCCTCGCCGTTGACGTTGATCAGCATGGCGCCCAGAGAACGAACCTTTTCGGTGACCAGTGCGCCGAAAATCTGCGCGGGATAGGCAGCGCCGGTGGGGTGATACTGCAGGGTATCGGCGTACAGCAGGCGTGCACCGGCACGGTAGCCCAGAATCAGGCCGTCGGCGGTGGCGCCATAGTGGTTGGAGGTGGGGAAGCCCTGATAGTGCAGACGGCCTGCACCGCCGGTGGCGATGATGACGGTCTTTGCCTTGGCAATCAGGATTTCTTCGGTTTCCATGTTCATCAGGACAGCACCGGCGCACTTGCCTTCGTCATCCTTGATCAGTTCGATGGCGGAGGTGAAGTCCACCACGGGAATCTGACGGTTCAGAGCCTCGTCGCGGAGGGTACGCATGATCTCGGCGCCGGAATAGTCCTTGGCTGCGTGCATACGCTTGCGCGAGGTGCCGCCGCCGTGGGTGGTGATCATAGTGCCGTCAGGAGCCTTGTCGAACTCCACGCCCAGATCGCTCAGCCACTTGATGGCATCGGGTGCTTCGGTGACCAGCTTGTACAGCAGATCCTTCTGAGCAGCGAAGTGGCCGCCGCCGAAGGCATCGATAAAGTGCTGTGCAGGGCTGTCGTTGGGCTTATCGGCAGCCTGAATGCCGCCTTCGGCCATCATGGTGTTGGCGTCACCCATGCGGAGCTTGGTCACGACCATGACATTGGCGCCGGCATTATGGGCTTCGATGGCTGCGGAGGTACCTGCGCCGCCGCCGCCGATGACCAGCACGTCCACATCGTAATCGGGGTTGGAAAGATCAATTTCCTTGCCGGCGATGCGGGAGTTGGCCTGCAGCAGAGCTGCCAGCTCCAGAGGCACCTTTTCGCCCTTGTTGGGGCCCATCTGCAGAACCATGAACTGTTCCTGCTTATAGTCAGGATGGTAGGTTGCCAGCAGCTGTTCCTTTTCCTCTGCGGTCATTCTTCTGGGGTCGAGCTTCACATTTTCAGCTCGGGCAGCTTCCACCTTCTTGATGGATTCCTGCATATTCAGATCCGGATACATGTCAAGCCCTCCTTATTTCTCAATCTCACGGGTGTTGTACAGTTCCTTCATCTCTGCCAGAGGCTTCTGCATCAGATTCTCCAGCAGTTCCTGGAACTTGCCGTCATTGATCTCCGCGATGCGGTCATCCAGATGATCGCAGTGGGGAGCCAGATACTTGCCGTTGAGACGGCGGGCCAGCATTGCCACCTGAGGATGGGAAATACCGGCGGGGCAGCGGGAAGAGCAAATGCCGCACATGACACAGTCGAAGGACTCCTCGGCGCACTTCTCATATTCGCCGCGCTGGGCGTAAGCAATGTACTGCATGACGTTCAGGCTCTGAGAACAGGCCTTGGTACAGGCGTTGCAGCCGACGCAGGCGTAGATCTCGGGGTACAGCTGCATCATGATCTGCTCAGTGGGCTTGACCTTTTCAATGTCGTAAACGGCCTTCACCAGAGGGAAGTAAGGCAGAGTTGCGACATACATGTTGTTTTCCACCTTGGTGGAGCAGGCGAGACACGCCTTCAGTTCCCGGTCGCCGGCAATGCGGTAGATGGTGGCGCAGGCGCCGCAGAAACCGTTTCTGCAGCCGCAGCCGCGGACCAGCTGATAACCAGCATATTCCATGGCCTCCATGATGGTCAGGCTTTCCGGAACTTCATATTTCTTTCCAAACAGGAATACGCGAACCATATTTTCCATATATCATATCTCCTTGTAAACTTCCATTGAGGAGAGGCTGCTGCGAAGCATCGCTCAGATTTCACCTCATCCGGCTTCGCTTCGCTCAGCCACCTTCCCCTCAAGGGGAAGGCTTATTTTAATATTCGTCCGGAAGCTCGGTCATCTGGTCGAGACGGAACACGGGGCCGTCCTTGCAGACGTACTTATCGCCGATGTTGCAGCGGCCGCACTTACCCAGAGCGCACTTCATCTTCAGTTCGAAGGTGGTATAGACCTGATCGCGCTGGAAACCCAGCTCTTCCAGACCTGCCAGTGTGAACTTGATCATGATGGGAGGGCCGCACATAACCACGGTCTTGGAGGTATCGAAGCCCAGCTCCTTGACATAGTTGGGAACGAAGCCCACATGGCCGTCCCAGTCGGGCTGCTCGCGGTCGATGGTCAGGTGGACATTGATGCCCGGTTCCTGACACCACTCGTCGATGATCTCCTGGAAATCCACCAGATCCTGCTTGCTGCGGGAGCCGTATACGATATCCACGGAGCCGTAATTGGCACGGTAGTGGCGGACGTAGTTGATGACGGAGCGCAAGGGCGCCAGGCCGATACCGCCGGCAATAAAGACCAGATCCTTGCCCTTAAAGTCGGTATCCACAGGGAAGCCGTTGCCGTAGGGGCCGCGGAGGGTGATCTGCTGCCCCACATCCATCTGGTGGAGCCATGTGGTGACGCAGCCGCACTTCTTGATGGAGAATTCCAGATACTCTTCATTGGTGGGAGAAGAAGTGATGGAGAACAGGGCCTCGCCGACGCCGGGCATGGACAGCATGGCGCACTGGCCGGGGATATGGACAAAGGGCTTCTTGCCGTCCAGACCTACCACACGGAAGGTCTTGACATCGGGCGTATCGGTTCGGATATCGGTGACCACGCCCAGCATGGGGATCAGGGGATCGTGTTGGATGCTCATGCCTTTCCCTCCTTCAGTGTTTTTGCAACCTTGACAATATTCATGGAGATGGGGCACTTGGCAAGGCAGCGGCCGCAGCCGACACAGCCATAGATGCCATCGTTGTTGCTGGGGAAGTAGACCAGCTTATGCATGAAGCGCTGGCGGAACCGCTCCTTCTGGGTGGGACGGTTGGTGCCATGGGCCATCATGGTGAAATCGGAGTACATGCAGCTGTCCCAGCAGCGGAAGCGCTGCACACCGTGACCGGTGTTGAAGTCCTTCACATCGTAGCACTGGCAGGTGGGGCAGACAAAGGTGCAAGTACCGCAGCCCAGGCAGCTTTCGGAGAGCTTTTCCCAGGCGGGATCGTTGAACCACTGCATCAGATGCTCGCCGTCAAAGCCGGTGAGATCCAGATTTTTCAGGGGCAGCTTGTCCAGAACGGCACGGGTCTGTGCCTTGGCAGCTTCCACGGGGGCTTCTTCGCCGTCCTCCAGCTCGAGGGAGGCCAGCAGCGCCTCACCCTTGACCGTGTTGGCCTTCAGGTACAGCTCCTCACCGGCGATCCAGCAGGAGACGTCGCCCTTTGGCTCGGCAGCATCAATGCCGAACACGGAGCAGAAGCAGGTCTCTTCGGGCATGGAGCAGGCCATAGTGACCACAGTGCCATGCTCCCGGCGGGCAGCATAGAAGGTATCGACAGGCTCGGACAGGAACACCCGGTCCAGAATATCAAAGCTGGCGGCATCACAGGCACGGACACCAAAGACCACGAAGGGCTCCACGGCATCCCGGTTTTCCACCACGGAAACGGTCTTGCCCTGCACTTCAAAGGCCACCAGATTTTCGATCTGGGGGAAGAACAGATCCTTGGCGCTGCGGACAGTGTTGAGCGCCTTGGTCATTTCCATGCCTTCCACATAGGGCAGGAACTGGGCCTGACCCTTGTTGTCGGCGGGGATGTACAGCTTCTGCTTGCCGGAAATGGCGGCAAACAGATCGGAAAGACGGGAAACAGCGATCTTTTTCATATCAGTTTCCTCCTCTTTCATGGACGATGGAGGGCTCCACGTCGTCCTTCATGAAGTTCATCAGGGGAGGACGGGTCTCGGTGTCGGCACCGGACTGGTACTCGCCGTAGAACTCGTTGATATCCTTGATGAACTTGCGGTTCAGCAGATGCAGGGGGATATTCTGGGGGCAGACACGGGAGCACTCACCGCAGTCGGTGCAGCGGGAGGCCACATGGAAGGCCCGGATGATGTGATACATATTCTCCTCGAAGGAGCTGGCAGCTGCCTTCTGGGCAATGCCGGAATTGGCATTGTCGAACACGCACTTTTCGCAGGTGCAGGCAGGGCACACATCACGGCAGGCGTTGCAGCGGATACACTTGCTCAGCTCACCGCGCCAGAACTCGAAGCGCTCTTCGGCGGTCATGGCTTCCAGCTTTTCGACCATATCGAAGCGGCCGGAGTTTTCGATGACCTCGCCGTCCTCGCCGATCTTTTCATCATACGCAACCAGCTTACGGCTCTTGCAGCTGACGCAGCGCTCGGCATGGGCATCGGCCTTGGCCATGGTCATGGGGCCGTACATGGTTTCGATCTGCAGGTTGTCGCCGTCACGGGTGACGGACAGGATGCCCCTGGCGCCGGCTGCACGGATCTTCTCGATGTCGCACATACCGTCGCAGGCAATACCCACCACATAGACGTTATCCTTCCAGATGCGGTGCTCTTTGATCAGTTGATTGAAGGAGTAGGTGTCGCAGGGCTTCAGGAAGGCTGCGACTTTGCCGCCCTTGCGGCTTTCCTTCACCAGATACTTGCTCAGGTTGGCGCCGGAGAACACGGAATAGACGAAATCCTTTTCAATCTGCTCCACAGTGGTAAACACAGCGGGGGTCAGATCGTAGAAGAACTCACCGGCCTTCCAGCCGAGAACCCGATCCACAGTGCCGTTCTGCAGCAGCTCAACGGCCTTTGCTTTGATCATTTCTTGCATCTCAGGTCCTCCAATCTCTTGTTTTCACCCAGCTTGGTGATGGTCTCCACGAAATCGTTCATGACGGCAGCAAACTTGTTGCCCTCGGCGGCGGAGACCCACTCCACGCGGGTGCGCTCCTTCTCGATGCCCAGATAATCCAGCATGGAGAACAGCAGGGTCATGCGGCGGCGTGCGTAATAGTTACCGGTGGTATAGTGGCAGTCACCGGGATGGCAGCCGCAGAGAATCACACCGTCAGCGCCCCGCTGGAATGCCCGCAGGATGAACATGGGGTTCACGCGGCAGGAGCAGGGCACGCGGATGATCTTGACATTGGCCGGATAATTCAGACGGTTGGTACCGGCCAGATCTGCACCGGCGTAGGAACACCAGTTGCAGCAGAAGGCCACGATGGTGGGCTTGAATTCGTTGTTTACTTGCATATTGCATCCACCTCCGCCATGATTTGACTGGTAGAGAAGCCCTTCAGATCCATGGCACCGCTGGGACAGGCAACGGTACAGGCGCCGCAGCCCTGGCAGACAGCCGGGTTGACGGAAGCAACGCGGCGGATCAGGGTGGTACGGTTGGGGCCTCGGAATTCTTTATCGGAATAGGTAATCGCGCCGTAGGGACAGACCTTTTCACAGCTGGAGCAGCCATTGCACATCATCTCGTCGGCCTGTGCCACGCAGGGGTTGCAGGTCAGCTTGTCCTTCACCAGCAGGCCGATGACCTTGGCGGCAGCGGCAGAAGCCTGCGCCACAGTCTCGGGAATGTCCTTGGGGCCCTGGCAGGCGCCGGAGAGGAAAATACCGGCAGTGGGGCTCTCCACGGGACGGAGCTTGGGATGGGCTTCGGTGAAGAAGTCGTTGGTGTCCATGGAAGCCGTCAGCATGGTAGCCAGAGGACGTGCGGACTTATCGGGCTCGATGGCGGCGGCCAGAACGACCATATCGGCATCGATGTGGATCTGCTCGTTGGTCAGCAGATCGGAGCCCTGCACCTTCAGCTTGCCGTTTTCAGGCACGACCTTGCCGACCATACCCTTGATGTAATGGACGCCGTATTCTTCCACGGCGCGGCGGTAGAACTCATCGAAGTTTTTGCCGGGGGTACGGACGTCGATGTAGAACACATAGACCTCCGTATCGGGGTACTTTTCGCGGCACAGCATAGCGTGCTTGGCGGTATACATGCAGCAGATCTTGGAGCAGTAGGACTTGCCGCGATGGTCATCGCAGCGGGAGCCGACGCACTGCACAAAGACCAGTGTATGGGGATGGGTCTTGTCAGAGGGGCGCAGCAGGGTGCCGGCGGTGGGGCCGGCGGCGTTCATCAGGCGCTCAAACTCCAGAGAGGTGACCACATCGGGGCTCTGGGCATAGGCAAATTCATCGTACTGATCCAGCTTGATGGGATTGAAGCCGGTGGCAACCACGATGGCGCCGTACTGCTCATCCACGAAGGTATCCTGCTGCTTGTAGTCAATGGCACCGGCGGTACAGACCTTGGAGCAGATACCACACTTGCCGGTTTTCAGCATGGTGCAGTAGTCGGCATCGATGGTGGCAACCTTGGGCACAGCCTGTGCGAAGGGGATGTAAATGGCACGGCGGTTGTCCAGACCCAGATTGAATTCGTTGGGAACCTTCTTCTGAGGGCACTTTTCCGTACACAGACCGCAGCCGGTGCAGACGTCTTCCTTGACATAGCGGGCCTTGCGGCGGATCTTCACATTGAAATTGCCCACGAAGCCCTTGACGGACTCCACCTCGGAATAAGAGAAGATGCGGATGTTTTCATTCTGGGAGGCATCCACCATCTTGGGCGTCAGGATGCAGGCTGCGCAGTCCAGCGTGGGGAAGGTCTTGTCGATCTGGGTCATCTTGCCGCCGATGGTAGGATTCTTTTCCACGATATCCACAGGGAAGCCGGCGTCGGCGATATCCAGAGCGGTCTGAATACCGGCAATACCGCCGCCGATGACCAGTGCCCGCTTCACAACGGGGCTTTCGCCTGCCTGCAGAGGGGCATTCAGATGCACCTTGGCAATGGCAGCCTTACCGAGAATGATGGCCTTTTCCGTAGCGGAGGGCATATCCTTATGGATCCATGCGCACTGCTCACGGATGTTGGCGATCTCGACCATGTAGGGGTTCAGGCCTGCCCGCTCCGCAGTCTTGCGGAAGGTGGCCTCGTGCATTCTGGGAGAGCAGGAGCAGATGACAACGCCGCCCAGATTGTACTCCTTGATGGCGTTACCGATCATGTCCTGACCGGCCTGAGAGCACATATACTGATAATTGGTGGAATAGACGACACCGGGTTCATGGCTCAGTGCCTCTGCCACCGCCTGTACGTCCACGGTGCCGGCAATGTTGGTGCCGCACCAGCAGACAAATACGCCAATTCTTTGCATTTCTCTTCCTCCCCCTTACTTTGCGAACTTGCGGAACGCCGTGGTGATGGCCTGCTGCGGCAGTTCCTCATCCAGCAGCACCGGAATCTGCTCGGGCTTCAGGTGGTTCTGGCCCTGCTGGCGAATCACCGCCAGACGGACAGCCTCGATCAGCTTGGCAGGCTCCACCTGACGGGGGCAGCGCTCCAGACAGGCAAAGCAGCTCATGCAGTTCCAAATACCGTTGGACGCCATGAGCTTCTCGATCTGACCCTTTTCCACCATGTCCACAAACTGGTGGGGATGGTAATCCATATCGTCAAAAGCGGGGCAGGTGGCAGTACACTTGCCGCACTTCATGCACTTGCGGGGGTTGATGCCGGTGATCCGCCGGATGGTGGCGGTCAATTCTTCTTTGTTGTTCATGTTGCCGCCTCCTTACTTTAATCCGAGGGCTTCCGCCAGCAGCTCCGTGAAGTAGTACACCGGCAGGGCGTTCTCCGCATTCTGCTTCAGGTTGTACAGGCACAGAGGGCAGGCGGTGATCAGGCAGTCCGCGCCGCAGTTTCTGGCATTTTCCGTCACGGCAGTGGCGCGCTTGATGGCGATTCCCTTGTTTTCCAGAGTCTGATAGCCACCGCAGCACTCGTTCCGCTGGGCATAGACTACAGGCTCGGCGCCCAGAGCGCGGATGAAATCCTCCAGAATGGTGGGATTTTCGGGGTTATCGAACTGCATCTCCTGACCGGGGCGCAGCAGCAGGCAGCCGTAGTAGGCGCCGATCTTCCGGCCGGTGAGGGGCTTGACCACCCGCTTTGCCAGTTCATCGAAGCCCAGACGGTCCCGCAGGACCTCCAGATAGTGGAGAACCGTGGTCTCGCCGTTGTAGGGCGTATCCAGCTTCAGGTAGTTGTTGGCACGCAGGCTGACGTATTCATCCTGCATATCGCGGTTGACCCGCTTGATCACATGATGGCAGGCAGAGCAAACCGTCACCAGTTCCTGACCCAGATCTCTTGCGGCAGCCAGTGCACGCACAGAGGACAGCTTGGTGGCAATTTCGTCCTTTGCCTGGGGATAGACCGCGCCGCAGCACTGCCACTCAGGCAGCTCTTCAAGCACAATACCCAGAGCCTCGGCAGAGGCTCTGGTGTCGCGATCCAGTTCTTTTGCTTTCGTTTTCAGGGTGCAACCCGGAAAGTAACTGAATTTCATATTTATGTATCCTCCTGTGATAAGCCGTGAGAACTCACAGCTCCGCAGTTTTCGCTTACTTAGTAGGTAATCTGGGTGATGACTTCCTTCAGCTTGTTGGCGCTGTTCTGCAGCTTGGCGATTTCTTCGTCGGTCAGGGGATTGGTGATCTTGCAGCGAACACCCTTATCATCCACGATGGCCAGAGTGCTGAGAACCACATCCTCGATGCCGTATTCGCCATGCATCATGGTGCCGACGGTCAGAGCAGTGCCTGCGCCGTCCTTGATGCACTTGACAATGTGGCACACGGAAATGGCAACGGCATAGAAGGTTGCGCCCTTGGACTTGATGACGGTGGCGCCGGAGGTGCGGACATGATCCTCCATCTCCTGATAGTTGCGATCCCAGTTGATCTGCTCGCCGTAGGCAACATGATTCTTGAAGTTGTCGATGCGGTTGTTGGCAATGGTAGCCAGAGACCAGGGCACGAAAGAGCTGTCGCCATGCTCGCCGTAGACATGAGCGTGGACATTCTTGGGGCTGATGCGGAAGCGCTTGGCCAGCTCAGCCTGCAGACGGGCCGTATCCAGAGCGGTACCGGAACCGATGATCTGGTTCTCGGGGATCCCGGAGATTTTGTGGAACACATAGGTCATAACGTCCACAGGGTTGGACACAATGATGTAAATGGCATTGGGCGCCACAGCCGTGATCTTGGGCGCGATATCCTTCAGGATGTTGACAT
>JAZSCX010000098.1:0-26183 GCA_045530865.1 Candidatus Avilachnospira sp. | reverse complement strand
CGACCCCACCATACCCGCCATCGTACCGGAAGAGCTCTGGGACAGAGCCAATGCCATATACAAAGAGAGGAGCAGAGAAATCATGGAGCGTGCACCAGGAGCCAGCTACCACAATCAGTATGCGTACAGTTCAAAAATCTTCTGCGAGGAGCATGAGGTAAGTTTCCACCGGCAGGTGCTGAAAAGCGCCAAGGGGGAAAAGGAGGTCTGGCAGTGCAAGGTATACCGCCAGCGGGGACGAAAGGCCTGCAGCGCACCCCAGCTTCGTACCGACGAACTGAATGCGGTCATGAGCCAGATCTTCACCGAGGTCATGAAAGACAAGGAGGCCATCATCGAATCGTTGGTGACCGTCCTGCAGAGCGTGCCTCGGGACGTAGATTACAGCAAGGCCCGCCGGCGCATCGAGGAGGAACTGGAACAGGTGAACGCAAAAAAAGACCGCCTGCTGGAACTGAGCATGGAGGGCGGCCTGTCAGTATCTGAATTTAAAAAGCGCAACGACAGTTTCAACGAACTGGCGGCGCAGCTTCAGGGACAGCTGGACACCATCGACACCGAAGAGCAAAAGAGCAAGACCTCCGTGCTGCAGGTCGACAAAATCCGAAAGACGCTGGAAAAGGAACTGTCCTTCGAGGAAGGGGTCAATTCCAGACTGGTGGCCTCCATCCTGTACAAAATCATCGTCAAGCGGGAGAGTACCAAAGAGGAAATCCATCTGGATATCTACCTGAAAATGGGGCAGATATACGAAACGGTGTACCAGCCTCAAAAATCCTCCTCCAAAGATAACCCTTTAAGAAATACTATTCCCAGACAGCGGATCAGGAGGACCTAATTTCCATTGGTACCATTGGACTGATCAAGGGAATCTCCACCTTTGACGGCTCCAAGGGGGCAAGGCTGGCGACCTATGCGGCAAGATGTGTGGAAAATGAGATCCTGATGTACTTCCGCAGTCAGAAAAAGACGGCACAGGATGTGTCCTTGTCCGAATACATCGAAACGGGGAAGGACGGCAATGCACTCTCTTTGATGGAGGTGGTCAGCTCCGATGAGGATCTCTTTGAGGATCTCAGTACGAGGGAGATGTGCGCCAAGCTGTATCATGCCATGGAATACTGTCTGACAGAACGGGAACAGGAAATTTTGAATATGCGCTATGGTCTGGGAGGCCGGCAGGCATTGACCCAGCGGGAAGTGGCGGAGCTTTGCAAAATCAGCCGATCCTATGTATCGCGAATTGAGAAAAAAGCGCTGCAAAAGCTGGAGGAAGCACTGGCAGAATACCACCCTTGACAAGAAACGAAAAATTGGATATGCTTTTGAAAACAGAGAAGAACCTTTAGGGGAGGCATCCGATTTGGGAAAGGCATGGGGACATTTCAAAACCATCACCAGACATCGCCATCTGGTGATGCTGCACTGTTTTCGGGTTGGCCTTTATGGTTGTGGTCTGCTGCACGATCTGTCCAAATACAGCTGGACAGAGTTTCGAACAGGAATGAAGTTCTATCAGGATGGCAAACGCAGCCCGAACGCGGCGGAACGGGAAGTTCTGGGCTACTCGGAAGCCTGGATGCACCATAAGGGCCGCAACAAGCATCATTTTGAATACTGGACGGATCTGAACACGAAAACCATGCAGTATGAGCCCTTTCCTGTGCCCAACAAGTATGTGGTGGAAATGTGTATGGATCGGATCGCCGCCTGCAAAGTCTACCGCGGCAAACAGTATCACGATGGCTCTGCGCTGGAATATCTGGTGCGGCAGGGCAGTGATAACTATCTGATGCACCCGGAGACCTTCCGGAAGGTACAGTATCTTCTCACCATGCTGAAGGAAAAAGGGGAGAAGGAGACCTTCCGTTTTATCCGCAGGAATATTGTTCATGGTCCGTTGTTTGACAAAGACATCTGGCCGGAAGAATGACAGAAACCGGCACTGCAGTGCCGGTTTTCGTATGCTATGGATTGACTTTTTGCGGAAAAATGATTACACTTTTCAGGAGAAAGCTGAAATAGAAAAGAAGGAATGATTGTGAAACAAAGGGCGCTGAAGGCGGCATTTCCCTATACGGTTCCGGTAATGACCGGCTATCTGGTGCTGGGTATCTCCTACGGTGTGCTGATCACAGCATCCGGATTTCCGTTCTGGATGCCGATGCTCACCAGTCTGACCATTTTTGCCGGTTCCATGGAGTTTGTACTGGTCAATCTGCTGCTGTCCGGCGTTGACCTGCTGCAGGCGTTTTTGATGACCCTGATGATCAATGCACGCCATCTGTTCTATGGTATTTCCATGCTGGATCGTTATAAGGGCATGGGGTGGAAAAAGCTGTACATGATTTTTGGCCTGACGGATGAAAGTTTTTCCGTGAACTGTGTGACGGAGCCGCCGGAGGATGTGAACCGGAGCTGGTTCATGTTTTTTGTGACATTGCTGGACCACAGTTACTGGTTCCTCGGTACAACACTGGGCGGTATTTTCGGTTCTTTGGTGCACTTCAATACAGAGGGCCTGGATTTTGTTATGACTGCCATGTTCGTGGTAATTTTTATGGAGCAATGGAAAAAGGACACCAATCATCTCAGCGAGCTTCTGGGGCTGGTCCTGCCCATTGCGTGTTTGCTGATTTTCGGTGCGGACAGCTTTATGATCCCTGCCATGCTTGCTATTCTGGCAGGTTTGTCACTGGTTCGGAAACCGCTGGAAAAGGGGGTGGCAGCATGACGTTGACACAACAGCTTCTGACTGTGGCGATGGTGGCACTGGGCACCATGGCAACACGCTTTCTGCCATTTCTGATTTTTCCGGCAGGGAAGCCTACGCCGAAATACGTGCAGTATTTGGGACGGGTACTGCCCGGCGCGGTGTTTGGCCTTTTGATCGTCTACTGCCTGAAGAATGTTGATCTTCTTGCCGGCAGCCACGGCATACCGGAAGCTATCGCCATCTGTGTGGTGGTGCTGCTGCATCTTTGGAAAAAGCAGATCCTGATCTCCGTTGCCGGAGGCACGGTGGTCTATATGCTGCTGGTGCAGCTGGTGTTCTAAAAAATATCGGGGCAGTTGCCAAACTGCTCCGGTTTTTTATACAGAAAACAAAATCCATCTTTGCACAAACTGCAAAAATGGATGATTTTTTATGAATATTCCATTGACGAAACGGTTTTCGTGTGATACAATAACAGTCCATAATGCCCAAATGTGGCGTTATGGCCATCCGGATCCAAGAGTATTATAACATGGTTGGTTCCGGAATGCAAGTGTTATTTTAAAAAATGTGACAACACATCCAAGCGTATCAATTACACAGAATTCAAAAGAAAGGCTGTGATGATCTTACATGGCAATGGTGAAGGACGTCATGTACGGCAAGACGCTTCGCAAGAGCTTCGCCAAGCATGATGACGACAGAATCATCGAGATCCCCAATCTGCTGAAGATTCAGAAGGATTCCTACGAGCGGTTTCTGGCGGAGGGTCTGAATGAGGTGTTCAAGGATGTGGACACCATCACTGACTATACCGGCAATCTGGAACTGAGTTTTCTGGACTACAGCATGAACGAGCCCCCCAAGTATTCCGTTGAGGAGTGCAAGGAGCGGGATGCAACCTACGCAAAGCCCATCAAGGTGCGCGTCCGTCTGCACAACAAGGAAACCGACGAAATCAAGGAACAGGAAATCTTCATGGGCGATTTCCCCCTGATGACCAACGGCGGTACCTTCGTCATCAACGGCGCGGAGCGTGTTATCGTTTCCCAGATCGTCCGCAGCCCCGGCATGTACTATGGCCATGAGGTGGACAAGGCTGATCAGCATACCTATACTTCCACGGTCATTCCCTACCGCGGCGCATGGCTGGAGTACGAAACCGACCCCGCCAATGTGTTCTATGTCCGAATTGACAAGAACCGTAAGATACCCATCACCTGCCTGATTCGTGCACTGGGTGTGGAGACCGACGGTCAGATCAAGGAACTGTTTGGTGAGGATGAGCGTATCCTTGCCACGCTGGAAAAGGATACATGCAAGACCCGCGACGAGTCTCTGTTGGAGATCTACCGCCGCCTGAGACCCGGCGAGCCTCCCACGGTGGAGAGCGCCGAATCCTATCTGGACGGTCTGTTCTTCGATGCCCGCCGCTATGACGTTTCCAAGGTGGGCCGCTATAAGTTCAACAAGAAGATGGACATCTGGACCCGATTGGCCAACCAGACTCTGGCAGATCCGGTCATCGATCCCATGACCGGCGAAGTGTTGGCCATGCCCGGTGAGACCCTGAACAGAGAGCAGGCCAAGGCTATCTCCGCCAAGGGTGTCAACGAGGCTGTCATCGTCACGCTGGACGGTACCCGTGTCAAGGTGTTCTCCAACGGCATGGTGGATATGAAGAACTTCGTGGACTTCGATCCCATGCAGTATGGCCTGAAGGAAAAGGTCTGCTTCGCCGTACTGAAGGAAATGATGGCAGAGCTGGGCACTGCCGATTCCGAAGCATGGGCAGAAGCCATCGAAGAGCGCTATGATGATCTGATTCCCAAGCACATCACCAAGGATGACATTCTGGCCTCCATCAACTACCTGAACTGCGTGGTTCACGGCGCCGGCACCACCGACGACATTGACCATCTGGGCAACCGCCGTCTGCGCTGCGTGGGCGAACTGCTGCAGAACCAGTTCCGCGTGGGCTTCACCCGTCTGGAGCGTGTGATCCGCGAGCGTATGACTGTGCAGGATCTGGATACTGTTACCCCCCAGAGCCTGATCAACATCCGCCCCGTCACCGCTGTCATCAAGGAATTCTTTGGCAGCTCTCCTCTGAGCCAGTTTATGGATCAGAACAACCCTCTGGCTGAGCTGACTCACAAGCGCCGTCTTTCTGCTCTGGGCCCCGGCGGTCTGAGCCGTGAGCGCGCATCCTTCGATGTCCGAGACATTCACTATTCCCATTATGGCCGTATGTGCCCCATTGAGACCCCCGAAGGTCCCAACATCGGTCTGATCAACTATCTGGCTTCCTATGCCCGGGTCAACGAGTACGGCTTCATCGAAGCTCCCTATCGGAAGATCGACAAGGCCACCGGCAAGGTCACCGATATTATCGAGTATATGACCGCTGATGTGGAAGACGATTACTACGTCTGTCAGGCTGCCGAACCCATCGGTGAGGACGGCCGTCTGGTCAACGCCCGTGTGACCTGCCGCCATAGAAACGAGATCATCTCTGTGGACCGTGACGTCATCGACTACATGGACGTTTCTCCCAAGATGATGACCTCCGTGGCTACTGCCTTCATTCCCTTCCTGGAAAACGACGACGCCAACCGTGCTCTGATGGGCGCCAACATGCAGCGTCAGGCCGTGCCTCTGATGGTCACGGAAGCTCCCATTGTTGCCACCGGTATTGAGCACAAGTGCGCTGTGGACTCCGAGGTCTGCGTCACCGCCAAGGGCGACGGCGTGGTCACCAAGGTCTCCGCCAACAATGTTTCCGTCCGCTATGATGACGGCAATGTGGTGGACTACGCACTGTCCAAGTTTGCCCGCAGCAACCAGGGCACCTGCGTTAACCAGCGTCCCATCGTGGAAGTAGGCGAGCGTGTCACCGACCGTCAGGTTCTGGCAGACGGCCCCTCCTGCGACCACGGCGAAATCGCGCTGGGCAAGAACGTGCTCATCGGCTTCATGACCTGGGAAGGCTATAACTACGAGGACGCCATTCTGCTGAACGAGCGTCTGGTCCGTGAGGACGTCTTTACCTCCATTCACATTGAAGAGTATGAGACCGAATCCCGCGACACCAAGCTGGGTCCCGAGGAGATCACCCGCGATATCCCCAACGTCGGTGAGGATACCCTGAAGGATCTGGATGAGCGCGGCATCATTCGCGTGGGCGCCGAAGTCACCTCCGGCGACTATCTGGTTGGTAAGGTCACCCCCAAGGGTGAGACCGAACTGACTGCCGAAGCGCGCCTGCTGCGCGCCATCTTCGGTGAAAAGGCAAGAGAACTCCGCGATTCCTCTCTGAAGGTGCCCCATGGCCAGAGCGGTATCATCGTGGACGTGAAGGAATTCACCCGTGAGAACGGCGATGAGCTCTCTCCCGGCGTCAATAAGGTTGTCCGCGTCTACATCGCCCAGAAGCGTAAGATCTCTGTGGGCGACAAGATGGCCGGCCGCCACGGCAACAAGGGCGTTGTTTCCCGCGTGCTGCCGGAAGAAGATATGCCCTTCCTGCCCGATGGCACTCCCCTGGATATCGTTCTGAACCCCCTGGGCGTTCCCTCCCGTATGAACATCGGTCAGGTTCTGGACGTCCATCTGGGTTATGCGGCTCAGGCACTGGGCTGGAAGGTGGCTACCCCCATCTTCGACGGCGCAAACGAGAAGGACATCCGTGATACCCTGAAGCTGGCAGGTCTGCGTGAGGACGGCAAGTCCGTTCTGTACGATGGCCGTACCGGCGAGCGCTTCGATAATCTGGTCACCGTTGGCTATATGTATTATCTGAAGCTGCACCATCTGGTCGATGACAAGATCCATGCCCGTTCCACCGGCCCCTACTCCCTGGTTACCCAGCAGCCTCTGGGCGGCAAGGCCCAGTTTGGCGGTCAGCGTTTCGGCGAAATGGAAGTCTGGGCACTGGAAGCCTACGGTGCAGCCTATACCCTGCAGGAGATCCTGACGGTCAAGTCCGACGATGTCACCGGCCGTGTCAAGACCTACGAAGCTATCGTCAAGGGTCACAACGTTCCCACCCCCGGCGTGCCCGAATCCTTCAAGGTTCTGGTGAAGGAACTGCAGTCCCTGTGTCTGGATATCAAGATTCTGGATCAGGACGGCAACGAAGTGGAGCTGCGCGACGAAGATGACGATGAAGTCGGCTATGTTGGCGATACTCCCAGCCCCTTCGGCGATGAAGATCTGGATCTGGGCGAAGGCTCCGAACGGGATGTGGATCTGGATGAAGCTGCCGATGCAGGCTTCGATATTCAGGATGAAGATGATGTATTTGGCGATCTGCTGTCTGATGACGGCATGCTGTAAGAAAAGGAGGCGATACTGGAATGGAAACTTTTGACGCGATTAAAATTGGTATTGCTTCTCCGGAAAAGATCCGGGAATGGTCCTTCGGTGAAGTCAAAAAGCCCGAAACCATTAACTACCGTACCCTGAAGCCCGAGCGTGACGGCCTGTACTGCGAGCGCATCTTTGGCCCCACCAAGGACTGGGAATGCCATTGCGGTAAATATAAGAAAATTCGTTACAAGGGCAAGATCTGCGACCGCTGCGGCGTCGAGGTCACCAAGGCCAAGGTGCGCCGTGAGCGCATGGGTCACATTGAGCTGGCAGCTCCCTGCAGCCATATCTGGTATTTCAAGGGCATTCCCTCCAGAATGGGTCTGCTGCTGGATATCAGCCCCAGAATTCTGGAAAAGGTTTTGTATTTTGCCAATTATATTGTCACCGATCCCGGCGACTGCCCTCTGAGCAAGTATCAGATCCTCTCCGAGAAGGAATACCGCGATATGCGGGAGAAGTATGAGGACGATTTCCAGGCCGGCATGGGCGCGGAAAGCGTCAAAATCCTGCTGCAGGATCTGAATCTGGACGAGCTGTCTGAGCAGCTGCGGAAGGAACTGAAGGATGCTTCCGGTCAGAAGAAGCTGCGGATCATCAAGCGTCTGGAAGTGGTGGAGAGCTTCCGCCAGTCCGGCAACGATCCCACGTGGATGATCATGGACGTTCTGCCTGTCATTCCTCCTGAACTGCGCCCCATGGTGCAGCTGGACGGCGGCCGTTTTGCCACCTCCGATCTGAATGACCTGTACCGCAGAGTCATTAACCGAAACAACCGTCTGAAGAGACTGCTGCAGCTGAATGCGCCCGATATCATTGTCCGTAATGAGAAGCGTATGCTGCAGGAGGCTGTGGACGCCCTGATCGACAACGGCCGCCGCGGCCGTGCCGTCACCGGCGCCAACAACCGCGCACTGAAGTCCCTGTCCGATATGCTCAAGGGCAAGCAGGGCCGCTTCCGTCAGAACCTGCTGGGCAAGCGTGTTGACTACTCCGGCCGTTCCGTTATCGTTGTCGGCCCCGAACTGAAGCTGTATCAGTGCGGTCTGCCCAAGGAAATGGCCATTGAGCTGTTCCGCCCCTTCGTTATGAAGAAGCTGGTGGAGGACGGTCTGGCAAACAACATCAAGTCTGCCAAGAAAATGATCGACAAGGGCAAGACCGAGGTCTGGGATGCTCTGGAAGAGATCATCAAGGATCGTCCCGTCATGCTGAACCGTGCGCCTACCCTGCACCGTCTGGGTATTCAGGCCTTTGAGCCGGTGCTGGTGGAAGGCCGCGCCATCAAGCTGCATCCTCTGGTTTGTACCGCATTCAACGCTGACTTTGACGGCGACCAGATGGCTGTTCACGTTCCCCTGAGCGCAGAAGCACAGGCCGAAGCCCGCATGCTGATGCTCTCTGCCAACAACCTGCTGCGTCCGCAGGACGGTATGCCTGTCACTGTTCCCACGCAGGATATGATTTTGGGTACCTACTATCTGACCTTTGTCCGCGAGGATGAGCCCGGCGCCGGTAAGGTATTCGGCTCTGTGGATGAGGCCATGCTGGCCTATGACACCTATGTGGACTTTGACGAAGGCGAAGTACCCTTTGTGGAGAGCGACAATGTCCGCCGTGTGGTTGGCCTTCATGCCCCCATCAAGGTTCGTGTGGAAAAGGAAATCGACGGTATCGTCTGCTCTGAGATTATCGATGCCACCGTTGGCCGTCTGATCTTCAACTCCAAGGTGCCGCAGGATCTGGGCTTTGTGGATCGTTCCAAGCCCGAAAACACCTTTAAACTGGAAATTACCGACAAGGTCGGCAAGAAACTGCTGGGCAAGATCATTGACCGCTGCATCCGCGTCCATGGCTTTACCATTGCCACGGAAATGCTGGACGATATCAAGGCTCTGGGCTATAAGTATTCTACCCGCGGCGCCATCACCGTTTCCGTTATGGATATGTCCGTGCCTGAGAAGAAGTACGAGCTGGTTGCACAGGCTGAGAAGGAAGTCGTCAAGATCGACCGTCAGTTCAAGCGCGGCTTTATCACCAACGAAGAGCGCTATCGCCTGACTGTCCGTCAGTGGGAAGATACCATCAAGGAAGTTACCAATGCTCTGCAGGACAATCTGGACGAGTTCAACCCCATCTTCATGATGGCGGACTCCGGCGCCCGTGGCTCCATGAACCAGATCCGTCAGCTGGCCGGTATGCGTGGTCTGATGGCCGATACCTCCGGCCGTACCATCGAAATCCCCGTCAAGGCAAACTTCCGTGAAGGTCTGTCTGTTCTGGAATACTTCATCTCCTCCAGAGGCGCCCGTAAGGGCATGACCGATACGGCTCTGCGTACCGCTGACTCCGGTTACCTGACCCGCCGTCTGGTCGATGTCTCTCAGGAAGTCATCATCCGTAGCCATGACTGCAACACCAAGCACGGTATCTGGCTTGGCACTTACGAAGAAAAGGGTCAGGTCATCGAGACCTTCGGTGACCGTATCCGCGGCCGTTTCCTGGTGGAAGACCTGTACGATGCAGATGGCAATCTGCTGAAGTCCAAGGACGTCATGATGAAGCCCGAGGATGCCGCCATGTTCGAGGCTCATGGCATTCATAAGGTCTATGCCCGTACGGTTCTGGGCTGCCGCGCCAAGTCCGGCGTCTGTGCCAAGTGCTACGGCATGAACCTGGCCACCTCTGAGCTGGTCAATATCGGTGAAGCTGTCGGTATCATTGCCGCACAGTCCATCGGTGAACCTGGTACCCAGCTGACCATGCGTACGTTCCATACCGGCGGCGTTGCCGGTGACGATATCACCCAGGGTCTGCCCCGAGTCGAAGAACTGTTCGAAGCCCGCAAGCCCAAGAAGATGGCTACCATCTCCGAGATCGACGGCGTCGTGGATATCGATGATACCCACCGCACCGCCCTGCGCAACATCACCGTCACCGCTGATGACGGCGAAGTCAAGCAGTATCAGGTGCCCTATTCCGTCGGCCTGCGTGTGGAAAACGGCAAGCGCGTCAATAAGGGCGACCGCATCACCGATGGTGCTCTGAGCCCCCACGATGTGCTGCGTATCTCCGGTGAGGAAGCCGTTCAGGAATACCTGACCCAGGAGGTTCTGGCTGTGTATCGTCAGCAGGGCGTTGACATCAACGATAAGCACATTGAAGTCATCATCCGTCAGATGATGCGCAAGGTGCGCGTGGAAGAACCCGGCGATACGGAGCTGCTCAGCGGCACTGTGGTGGACAACTTCGAGTTTGAAGAGGCCAACGAGGCCATTCAGGCCCGCATTGACGCCGGCGAGACCGATCTGCGTCTGGCAACCAAGAGTCTGATCCTCATGGGTATCACCAAGGCTTCTCTGGCAACGGAGTCCTTCCTATCTGCCGCATCCTTCCAGGAAACCACCAAGGTTCTGACCGAAGCCGCCATCAAGGGCAAGGTCGATCATCTGGTTGGTCTGAAGGAAAACGTCATTATCGGCAAGCTGATCCCCGCCGGTTCCGGTCTGCAGACCTACCGCGATTATCAGGTTGGTGTTGCTCCCGAGTCCACCGTGACCCAGGAAATGATCGATAACGAAGGCAAGTAAATAATGAAAATCGCCTGTCGCAAGACAGGCGATTTTTTCATCATTCAGTCATTTTGTTGAGGGTTTCTCCGGTGAGGCGGTAGGTGGTCCAGCCTTCCATGGGGACAGCACCGAGGGAACGGTAGAAGTCGATGCTGGGCTGGTTCCAGTCGAGACAGGCCCATTCCAGCCGTCCGCAGCCCCGTTCCACGGTGATCTGTGCTAGACGTTTCAGCAAGGCCTTGCCGTAACCTCTGCCGCGGTAGGCGGGCTGTACGTAGAGATCCTCCAGATAGATCCCTGCACGGCCCAAAAATGTGGAGAAATTGTGGAAGAATAGGGCGGAACCAACGGGTTTTCCGTCTGCAACTGCCAACAATACCTCTGCTTTCTGTTTCTCAAACAGCCATTCGTGCAGTAATTCCTCTGTGGCAACCACCTGATCCTCCAGCTTTTCGTAGGATGCAAGCTCCTGAATAAAGCCAAGAATATGGGGAATGTCATCGGGGCGTGCAAAACGGATTTCCATGGATTAATTCTCCTTATATCGGGCGAGGAAGTGTTTGGTGCGCTCTTCCTGTGGATTTTCAATGACCTGGCGGGCGGGGCCGCGTTCCACGATCACGCCACCGTCCATGAACAGGATCTCGTCAGCCACATCGCGGGCGAAGGCCATCTCGTGGGTGACGATGATCATGGTCATCTTTCGGTCTGCCAGCGAGCGGATGACCTTCAGAACCTCGCCTGTCAGCTCCGGATCCAGAGCGGAGGTGGGTTCGTCAAAGCAGAGAATATCGGGATCCAGCGCCAGTGCCCGTGCAATGGCCACACGCTGCTGCTGACCGCCGGAAAGCTGATCAGGGTAGTTGTTCATGCGGTCAGCCAATCCGACCTGTGTGAGCAATTCTACGCCGCGTGAATGGATCTGTGCCAGCATCTCTTTTCTGTTTTCCTTGTAATCGGGACGCTCCTTTGCCAGCAGCTGACTGGCAAGGGTCACGTTCTGCAGAGCGGTGTACTGGGGGAAGAGGTTAAAATTCTGGAATACCAGACCGAAGCGAAGCCGGTTTTTTCGGATCTCTGCTTCGCTGAGCTTTTTATGTTCCTCTGCGTCAAAGATGGTGTGTCCATCAACGGAAATGGTACCCTGATTGGGAGTTTCCAGAAAATTCAGGCATCGCAGCAGGGTGGTCTTTCCGGAGCCGGAGGAGCCGATAATGGCCAGGGACTGACCGCGCTCCAGCTCAAAGCTGATGTCCTTCAGGACTTCAATGGCACCAAAGTGCTTTTCAATGTGAGATACTTCCAGCATTGCCATGGCGCCGCCTCCTTAAACCTTATAGAAGCTGAGCTTCTTTTCCACCCAGCCGAAGAAAATGGTCAGAATACCGGTGAAAGCGAGATAGTAGACACCTGTGAAGAACAGCGGCCAGGTAATGCCGGGGTTCTTGAGAAAACGCTCACCTGCGAAAATCAGCTCTGTCAGCGCGATGACGTTGGCCAGAGAGGTATCCTTCACCAGTGTAATGATCTCATTGGACATGGGAGGAACGATTCGCCGCACCAGCTGCGCCAGCTTGACCTTGAAGAAAATCTGGCTCTTGGTCATGCCCAGAACCATACCGGCCTCGTCCTGCCCTCTGGGGATGGCTTCGATGCCGCCGCGGTAGATCTCCGAAAAATAGCAGGCGTAGTTCAGGATAAAGGCCACAGCAGCAGCCCAGAATCGTCCGCTGGAAAAGGCCCAGGGATTGTTGTCCAGCCACATGCCGGGGACATAAAATACGATCATCAGCTGCAGCATCAGGGGGGAGCCGCGGAACACCCAGACGATAAAACGAAACAGAGCGCGTACGGGACGCAGCGTGATTTTGCCGATTTGCACGGACCATTTATTCATGGAACCGAAGGAGATCAGCAGACCCAGCGGAAGCGCACCCAGCAGCGTAACGGCAAAGAGCCGCAGGGTCACGGTAAACGCCTGCGACAGGGAAAGAATGACGGTTTCAAACATATACAATGAACCTCCGGACGCTTATACGAACGGAAAAGGCAGGGCGTAAACGCTCTGCCTTTTCAGCGTTTCCTTGTTTACTGTTCGATAATGGAATACTGCACGCCATAGGTCTTGGCACATTCCATCATGGAGCCGTCCTTGAAGGTATCGGCAAAGAATTTGTTCAGGGCATCCACCAGATCGGATCCCTTGCGGAAGCCTACGCCGTATTCTTCGCTGGTCAGGCTTGCGGTATAGGTCAGTTCGGGATAAGAGGTACCTTCGCCGATCATGGCGCCGGCCATCAGCAGGTCGATGATGCAGGCATCGGAGGTGCCGGAGGCAACTTCCATCACGGCCTTGGCCTGGGTATCCACGGGGATGTAATTGTAGCCCTCTGCAATGGCAGCTATTTCGCCGGCTGAACCGGACTCAACGGCAAAGTTCAGCTCAGCGCAGTCAGCAGCTTCGGCATACTGATCAGCCACATCGCTCTTAAGCACGATCACCTGTGCGTTGGTGCAGTAAGCATTGGAGCAATCCATCAGGTTCTTGACGTCATCGGACAGAGTCATGCCGTTCCAGACCACATCAATGTTCTTTGCTTCCAGCTCCAGATGCTTGGAGCCCCAGTCGATCTCCACGAACTGAACGTCAACGCCCAGAGACTTGGCAAAGGCCTTGGCCATGTCAGCGTCAAAGCCGATCCATTCGCCATTGTCATCTTTATAATCCATGGGTGCGAAGTCGGTGATGCCGACAACCAAAGTGCCCTTATCCTTGACATATTCCATATCGGAATCGGACTTGGCCTTGGATGCGCAGGCGGTCATACCCACGATCATCAGAACTGCCATCAGCAGTGCGAGCATCTTTTTCATTATGTGTTTCCTCCTAAGACTAACGTAGTAGTTTGTTATTACGGTGGTATTTTAGCATGGTAAAGAGCTAATGTAAAGAAGTAATATTTACGAAAAAACGCCGGGAAAGCCCCGGCGTTTTGGTAAGTTTTACAATACTTTTCCAAGGAAATCCCGCAGTCTGGGGTTTTGGGGATTAGCAAACAGTTCTTCGGGGGAACCCTGCTCCACCAGCATACCCTGATCCATAAAGACCACGCGGTCGCCAACTTCTCTGGCAAAGCCCATTTCGTGAGTGACAACCACCATGGTCATGCCCTCATGCGCCAACTCCTTCATAACGTCCAGAACCTCACCGACCATTTCCGGGTCCAGCGCGGAGGTGGGTTCGTCAAACAGCATCACGTCTGGCTCCATGCAAAGGGCGCGGACAATGGCCACACGCTGCTTCTGACCGCCGGACAGCTGACTGGGGTAGGCATTGGCCCGGTCGGCCAGACCGACGCGCTGCAGCAGTGCCATGGCTTTTTCCTCGGCTTCAGCCTTGCTCTTTTTCAGCAGCTGCATGGGCGCCAGGGTCATGTTTTTCAGAATGGTCATATGGGGAAAGAGATTGAAGTGCTGGAACACCATGCCCATCTTCTGACGATGGATGTTGATGTTGACCTTCTTATCGGTGATATCCACATCATTGAACAGGATCTGTCCCTCGGTGGGAACCTCCAGCAGGTTCAGGCAGCGCAGGAAGGTGGATTTGCCGGAGCCGGAGGGGCCGATAATGACAACCACTTCGCCCTTGGCGATGTCCAGAGAAACGCCGTCCAGCGCCTTGATCTCATGGCCCTTGAAATGCTTTTTCAGTTCAATGGCTTGAATGATCTTATCGTTCACTGGTTCTCAGCCTCCTTTCCAGTTTGCCTACCAGATGGGTAAAGAACATGACCATGATCAGATAGATGATGGCTGCCAGCAGCAGGGGGAACAGATATTCGTAGGTATTGCCGCCTACGGTGTTGGCGGCGTAGGTCAGATCCATCAGTCCGATATAACCGACCACAGCGGTCTCCTTCAGCAGAACAATGAATTCATTGCACAGGGGAGGCAGAACGTTTTTGAATGCCTGCGGCAGAATGATGTGCCGCATGGTGGGAATGTAGCCAAAGCCCAGGGAGCGGCCGGCTTCCATCTGGCCGGCATCAATGGACATGATGCCGCTGCGGAAAATCTCCGCCACATAGGCGCCGGAGTTGATGCCGAAGCAAAGGCAGCCCACGAGAATTTTGTTGCGGCTGGCGGCAAAAATGACGAAGTTCATCAGCATGATCTGCACTACCACAGGCGTACCGCGGATGACAGTCAGATAAACATGAGAGATCATATTGGCGATCCGCAGAATGAACTTGGGCAGGCCGCGCATTTCGGTGTGGTTCTTGTCCCATGTCACACGGATCAGGGAAACAACAACGCCCAATGCGATGCCGATCAGCAGGGCAAAGAAGGTCAGCAGAAGGGTGTTGCCAAGACCCTCCAGAAACATGCTGTAGCGTTCTTTAAAGATGAAGCATTTATAGACATTATAGAAAATATTCTCCAGCCATTCCGGAGAATTCAGCATCCAGTGCGGGGCAACATCCGGCCAGAGCTGAAGAGCGGTGGGGCCATTCATGCAATACGCTCCTTATGTAGAATTTTGGAATTGGAAAAGATGGGAACAATGGGGGTTCAGTTGCCTGAGCCCCCATTGGTTTCTGTGTTTGGATTATTCGGCGGTGATGTACTTGTCAACGATCTGCTGAACGGTACCGTTGGCGATCAGCTCCTTCAGAGCATTGTTGACAGCCTCATACAGCTCGGGATTCTTCTTGCTCATGGCGCCTGCATAGTCCTCGGTCACGTATTCGGTTTCCAGAATCTTCAGACCATCCACCTCTGCCACAAAAGCCTTGGCGGGCTCGTTGTCGATAACCACGCAGTCGACCTTGCCGGTCAGCAGAGCCTGCACAGCGTCAGCGCCTTTGCTGTAGCGGTCCATGGTGCCGAAGCCGGCTTCTTCGATATCGCCGGTGCAGTAGATGTCACCGGTGGTGTTTCTCTGCACGCCGATCACATTGTTGGCGCCCTCTGCAAACAGGTCGTCAACGGAAGTGATGGGGGAGTCTTCGGTGACGATGACCACCTGCACGCCGGTGGCGTAGCTTTCGGTAAAGTCAACGACTTCCTGACGCTCGGGAGTGACGGTCATACCGGCCATACCGATGTCAGCCTTGCCGGACTTGACGGCTTCGGTGATGGAGTCGAACTCCATATCCTCGATCACCAGTTCCAGACCCAGCTTGTCAGCGATAGCGCCGGCGATCTCGGCGTCGATACCGACGATCTTGTCGCCGTCATAGAACTCATAGGGAGGGAACTGTGCGTTGGTAGCCATGATCAGCTTGCCATCTTCAACGGTGGATGCGCCCTTGGATGCACAGGCAGCGAAGCCCATGACCATAACCAGAGCCAGAACCAGAGCAATGATCTTTTTCATAGTAAATTTCCTCTTTTCGGGTTTGATTTTTTGACCAGTATAAGGTAACACTCAAAAGAACAAAAGTCAAGGCGTTTATGCATGAATATCTGTATATTCGAAACTTTTATGAACAATACACAGGATAAAACCGGGAAGTATGTTCCCTTTTATGCAAAAGACGGGCGCACAGCATCCTGTGCGCCCGGATAAGGGTGAATTATTCGGCAGAGATCAGATAGTAGTATACAGGCTGACCGCCGCACAGAAGATTGACTTCCGCACCGGGGCAGGTGGCGGAGAAGATCTCCTGTGCCTGCTGTGCCTGTTCTTCGGTGATGTCAGCGCCGTAGAAGATGTTGATGAATTCACTGCCCTGCTCGGCAACCTTTTCGGCCATCTGCTTCAGCACCTGCGCGATATCGGGCGTGGTGTCCAGCAGTGTGCCGTTGTACAGACCCAGATAGTCGCCCTCGTGAATATCACGGCCGTCAAAATCGGAATTGCGGGCGGCATAGGTGATCTGCATGGTGGTAACAGTGCTCAGGGAGTCGGTCATGGCGGCGATGTTGGCTTCTTCTTCGCCTTCTGGATCGAAGTTCAGCATGGCGGTAATGCCCTGAGGCACAGTCTTACTGGGGATCACAATGACCTTCTTTTCAGAGAACCGCTTGGTCTGCTCGGCGGCCATAATGATGTTTTTGTTGTTGGGCAGGACAAAGACGACCTCGGCAGGGGTGCGGTTGATCTGCTTCAGAATGTCCTCGGTGGAGGGGTTCATGGTCTGGCCACCCTGAATGATGCCGTCAGCGCCCAGATCCCGGAAAATGGAAGCCAGACCTTCGCCTGCACAAACGGAAACAATGCCGTATTTCTTTTCCGGTGCTGCAACCGTCGGATTCTCCAGTTCTTCTTCGATCTTATCCAGATCGTCGGTGCTCTGGGGTGCTTTGCCGGCAGCCATGTCCTCGTACTGGGTACGCATGTTTTCAATCTTTGCCAGTTCCAGCACGCCGTATTTCTGCGCCTCGGTCAAAGCCTCGCCGGGGATGTCGGTGTGGACGTGCACCTTGAAGGCATCATCGTCCTCACCGATGACAAGACTGTCACCGATGGAGTTCAGGTAGGCGCGGAAGGCGTCCAAATCTGTAGTTTCGTTCTTGCGGACGATGAACACCGTATCAAAGGTAAAGGTGATATCCTCGTCCGTCAGAGCGGCAAAGTCGGCGCTTTCCTTCACATCGGAAGTGTCGGGAGCCTGAATATCCTCGCCCCGGAGGGAGGCCAGCATACCCTCCAGAATGGTCACATAGCCCATGCCGCCTGCATCCACAACGCCTGCTTTCTTCAGAACAGGGTTTTGGTTGACGGTTTCCGCCAGAGCCTCGCGGGCAGCTTCAATGGCGCAGACCAAAGTAGCCTCTGCGCCGGGATTCTCCTGTGCAAAGACCTCGGCGGCCTCACCGGAAATGCGGGAAACTGTTAGAATGGTGCCTTCGGCGGGCTTCATCACGGCCTTGTAGGCGGCCTTGACGCCTGCGTTGATGGCGGCGGCCAGTGCCACGCCGTCGGCAGTTTCGCAGCCCTTCAGGGACTTGGAGAAGCCGCGGAACAGCAGGGAAAGGATAACGCCGGAGTTGCCGCGGGCACCCCGCAGCATGGCGGATGCTGCCAAATCGGCAGCCTTGGTCAGTGTCAGGTCCCCGGCCTTTTTCAGATCCTGCGCGGCGGCGTTGAGGGTCATGGACATATTGGTGCCTGTATCGCCGTCGGGGACAGGGAACACGTTCAGATCGTTGATTTTCTGTTTGTTGATCTCAATGGATGCGGCAGCAGAGAGCAGCATTTTCCGATATGCTGCACCGTCAATCGTCAGTCTCAAGTTTCTTACCTCCATGTGTCTCTCTCACAGGTTTAATCCGAAGTGATGGAATCCACATAGACATTGACGGCCTTAACGGGTGTGCCGGTGGATTTCGTAACATTGTATTTGACTTCACTGATAATGGCGGCGCCGATGGCGGCAATATTCACGCCGCGGTCGACCATGATGTGCAGATCGATGACGATGCTGCCGTCGCTGCAGAAGGAGACCTTGACGCCCTTGCTCATGGCTTCCCAGCGGAGCAGATGCACCAGACCGTCGGTGAGGGAGCGGGCAGCCATACCCTTGACACCGAAGCAGTTGGAAGCGGCGTAGCCTGCGATATTGGTATATACATTGCTGTCCACAGCAATGAGACCCAGGTCCGTGGAATGACGAATCATACAGGAACCTCCTTAATGTTTGATAGGCATAGTTTTGTTTCTATATTGTAACTGATTTGGAGAAAAAGTACAAGTACCATTTTCTTTGCCACTGCCGAAAAATTGATGACATCTCAACAAAAATACAGACAAACTGCCAAACAGCACCGTTTGCCGGTGCTGTTTGGCAGTTTGTTATGTTTGCTTTTGACGCAGTCTGCGGTAGATCAAATATCCGGCGGTGCTGATCAGGACGGTGGCGGCAAATACAATACCTGCTGTCAGAAGCTGACCGCTGCCAAGAGCGTTTCCGCCAATTGTGGAGGTAACAACCGATGGCAGTCGGCAGAGGCTGGTGATCAGCAGCCAGTGGGAAAACCGGACCGGCGCCAGTCCCGCCACATAGCTGAGAATGTCCTTCGGCGTACCGGGCAGCAGAAAGGCCAGCATGACAAACAGTGTCACTTTGCGTTTGTTCTGCAGGAAACGGAAGGAGTCGATCTGCTTCTGCGGAAAGAAGATTGCCACGGCTTTCGCGCCGAATTTCCGTACAAACAAAAAGACCAGTGCACCGCCGATGGTCATGCCGATCAGACACAGCAGGGTACCCTCCCAGAAACCGAACGCATAGCCTGCGGCAATTTCCAGCGGCTCTCCGGGGATCACTGCCACAATGATCTGCAAAACCACCATGCCCACAAAGGCGGCGCAGCCCAGGAAACCGCGGCTTTCCACCCATGCCCGAAAACGTTCCGGCTCCGATACAAACCGGATCAAAGGCCGTCCTGCATAGTAAAATACCAGTCCGGAGAGAAGCAAAAACAGCAAAATGCCTGCTGCAGCGATGATTTTTTTCTGTTTTTCTGTCATAAATACGCCTCAAAACCTTGGATTTGACATCATTGTACAGGAAAATCAAAGGGAAAAACAGGGCAAAATCATTAAGAATTTCTGAATTTTTTGCAAAAAGATCCGGCCCATGGCAAGACTGCACACCCTTCCTCGAATGTATACCATACCCGTTACCCAGGCAGCCAGCTCAGAAACGGCAGCCTCACGGCACACGCAGAGATCCGCTTAATGCTGCTCGGTTCCCCGCCTGACATGGTTCACGGGACTGCGTTGCGCGAGACCGAATCCTCAACACCGCTTACAAGGGTCAGACGATACAGGATACATCCTCAGTCGGGAATTCATCCCTGCTATAGCGGATTGCAGGTAACAGGACACCGCTAACTCCCCGACTAGTGCAGCCTTGCCACAGGCCGGACCTGCGACAAAGCATATTCAGTTAAACAAAATTACAGCTTGCTTTCCACAAACGCGACCAGTTCACCGATGGTAGCAACCTTTTCTTCCAGCTCCAGCTCGATGCCCAGCTCGTCCTCCAGATCCATGACCATTTCCACGGTATCCAGAGAGTCGATACCCAGGCTTTCGAAGGTGGTATCAGGGGTAATGTCTTCCATGGCAATATCCATCTGCTCGGACAGATACTTTGCAATTTTATCAAACATCATTCATTCCTCCGGAAATAACGTACTTTCGGGGAAAGCACATAATATCATACGTTGTTATCATACGGATTTTTCGTCAATTGTCAAGAAAAACTTTTCCGGTTCTTGACTTGTCATCAATTCAGAAAGTCCCGGAGCTTTTTGCTTCTGCTGGGATGGCGGAGCTTTCGCAGCGCTTTGGATTCGATCTGACGGATCCGTTCCCGGGTCACATCAAATTCCTTTCCCACCTCTTCCAGGGTATGGGCCTTGCCGTCGATCAGGCCGAAGCGCATCCGAAGAACCTGCTCTTCTCTGGGCGTCAGGGATTTGAGTACTTCCTCCAGCTGCTCCCGCAGCAGGGTATAGGATGTGATCTCTGCAGGCTGAGAAGCATCCTCGTCCTGAATGAAGTCACCCAGATGGCTGTCTTCCTCTTCGCCAATGGGCGTGTTGAGGGAAACCGGCTCCTGCGCGATTTTCAGGATCTCTTCCACCTTGGAGGTTTCCAGCTTCATCTCTGCGGCAATCTCCGCGGCAGAGGGTTCTCTGCCCAGACGCTGTACCATGGTGTGGGCTGTACGGATCACCCGGTTGATGGTTTCCACCATGTGAACGGGGATACGGATGGTACGGGCCTGATCGGCAATGGCGCGGGTGATGGCCTGCCGGATCCACCATGTGGCGTAGGTGGAGAATTTGTAGCCCTTAGTGTGGTCAAACTTGTCCACGGCCTTGAGAAGGCCCAGATTACCCTCCTGAATCAGATCCAGCAGCTGCATTCCACGGCCCATATACCGCTTGGCGATGGAAACTACAAGACGCAGATTGGCCTCCGTCATTTTCTGCTTGGCGGCTTCATCTCCCTGTGCCATGCGGGCGGCAATTTCCTGCTCTTCTTCTGTGGAAAGTAGGGGAATCTTACCGATCTCCTTCAGATACATCCGAACGGGATCATCCAGTCTGGCGGCGGAATCATCCGGCAGCGCTTCCGGTTCTTCACCGGGATCATGCATGGGAGAATGCTCCAGTGTCTGCAGCTCTTCCTCGGAGGGGAGCATATCCTCCAGAGCGTCCGGCGCCAGCAGATCCAGCACATCAGCAACGTCAATCTCAATGCCGGCGGTTTCCAGCAGGTCATAGACCTGTTCTGCCTGCTCGTCACTGGCATTCATGGCGTCCAGAGTTTCGATCAGTACCTTGGAGGTGACCTTGCCTGTTTTTTTGGATTCTGTCAGAAGTGTTTCCAATGCCTTCCGGTCTGCATCCTGCAGCTGCATCAGGGCCAGCTTTTTCATTGCATGTTCCATTTGGTCAACCTCCATATTTTTTCTTGTCCCGAAGCCTTGCGTGGGCTGCCATCAGGGCATCCTCACCGGTTCGGAGCGTCTTTTCATATTCCGCGCGGACAACCGCGGCGCAGTCCTGCACCACCTGATCGGAAACCAGATCCCGGTACTGCTCAGTCAGTGCGGTCAGGTGGCTCATTTCCTCCGGGGTGAATTCTCCCTGCAGGGTGGAAAGGGCGATGGGACGGCCGTCAAACCGGCATTGCCGCAGCAGTCCGAATGCTTTACCAAGCAGGGGAGAGGAGAATTGCTCCGGCAGCAGGTTGATCTCCGGCAGGATACCGGGTTCCTTCAAAATCTGTGTCAGAAGCTGTTCTTCTGCCCGGGCGGAGCGGGGATTGGTATAGTAAAGGCCTTTGGTTTTGGGCTGAATCTGGTTTCGGATGTCCAAATCGGCCTGTTCCTGCTTTTTCTGATCCCGTTTTCTGCGCCGCTGATAGGCCTTGCCGATCTCATGCTGCATGGCCTCAGCGGTAATGCCTGCGGCCTGTGCGGCCCGCGCGCCGTATACCTCCCGGCTGACGGAGCTGGGGAAAGTGGAGATCAGCTCGGCGGCCTCCCGCAGAAAGCTGACTTTCTGATCATCCTGAGAAAGATCATAGCGGTTCTGCAGACTCAGCAGACGATATTCCGCCTGATTTTCCGATTGCTCCAGCAACACCCGGAACCGGTCCGCACCAAACTTTTTCAGGTATTCGTCCGGATCCTTTGCGCCCTGCATTCGGAGAATCTTCACCTGCAGGCCTGCTTTTTCCAAAATGGGAATGGCGCGGCGGGTGGCGTTCTGACCGGCTTCGTCACCGTCGTAGGTCAGAACCACTTGTGTGGTGTATTTTGCCAGCAGTTGGGCGTGTTCCTCTGTCAGAGCGGTGCCCAGAGAGGCAACGGCGCAGTCAAAGCCAAACTGATGAAGGGTGATGGCATCCAGATAACCCTCGGTGAGAATAATTCTGCCAAGGGTTGTTTTTTTGGCTACATTCAGAGCAAACAGATTTTTGCGCTTGTTGAAAATAATGGTCTCCGGAGAGTTCAGATACTTGGGCTTGGAATCATCCAATACCCGTCCGCCGAAGCCAATAATATTGCCCCGGACGTCAATAATGGGGAACATGAGCCGCTTCCGGAACCGGTCGTAGAGGCTGCCTTTCTGACTTTTCAGTACCAGACCGGCATCCAGCAGTTCTTCCTTGGTATACCCTTTTTTCGTCATGGTATCCAGAAGATTGGACCAGCCGTCCGGTGCATAGCCGATTCCGAAGCGGGTGACGATGGGTTTGGTCAATCCGCGCTTGCGAATATACTCCCGTCCCGGTTCTCCCTCGGGGCCGTTGAGCTGTTCGTGGAAGAAGCGGGCGGCCTCCTTGCACAGGGTGCGGAGCCGTTCCTGTCTGCGGTATGTAGATTGGTTTTCGTTGTCCTCCGGAACTTCCATGCCGGATTTCTTTGCCAGAAACCGGACGGCATCGGGAAAATCCATGCCTTCCACTTCCATGATGAAGTTGACCGGGCCGCCGCCCTTGTGGCAGCCGAAGCAATAGTAGATGTTCTTGTCCGGCGCGACGGAGAAGGAAGCGGTCTTTTCGTTGTGGAAGGGGCAAAGACCGAAGAGATTGCTGCCCCGGCGGGTCAGAGCCACATATTGGCTCACCACATCCTCAATGGGATTGCGGGCGGACAGCTCATCAAGAAAACTGTTGGGAAAAGCCAAGACAGAACCTCCTTTCTGAATGGACAATTGACAATGGGCAATTGACAATTACCTGACGTGCCATGCGCTGGGGATAAAGATTTCTTCGTATTTATAAACGGCAAATTTGTCGGTCATGCCGGCGATATAGTCGCAGATGACGCGAGAAATGCCGTCAAAGTCCAGCTGCGGCACGAAATCTGCCGGCAGCCTTTCCGGATGCTCGGAATAGTAAGTATATAGTGCCTTGATGATGTCTCTGGCCTTGGATTCCTCGCCCTTTGCCACGGGATTGCGATAAACGTTGGCAAACAGGAAGCTCCGAAGCTGATCCATGGCAGCGTTCACCTCCGGGCGCATTCCCAGTGTGCCGGTTTCAGCGGTGTTGGAGATCATATCGTTGACCATGGTATTGATCCGGTCCCTGTGGTTTTCTCCCAGAATGTAGGAGATTTCCCGGGGAATATCCCGATCGTACAGGATGCCCGCCCGGATGGCGTCGTCCAGATCATGGTTGATGTAGGCGATCCGGTCGGAAATGCGGACGATCTGCCCCTCCCAGGTTTCCGGGATCCGGGAACCGGTGTGACCCAGAATACCCATCCGTACCTCATAGGTCAGATTGAGACCCTGGCCGTCCTTTTCCAGCTTGTCCACCACGCGTAGAGACTGTTCATTGTGACGGAAGGGGATGCCGGTGATCTCTGTCAGAGCTACCTCTCCGGCGTGACCGAAGGGGGTGTGCCCCAAATCGTGACCCAGCGCAATGGCTTCCGTCAGATCTTCATTGAGACGGAGCGAGCGGGCGATGGTTCTGGCGATACGGCTGACCTCGATGGTGTGGGTCATGCGGGTGCGGTAATGGTCGCCCTCCGGCTGCAGAAATACCTGCGTTTTATGCATCAGGCGGCGGAAGGCCTTGCTGTGGACGATCCGATCCGTATCCCGCTGGTAGCAGGTGCGGCCGTCTGCTTCTTCCTCGGCATAGGCGCGGCCTCTGGTTTCGGCGGCTTTCTGTGCTTCCGGCGCCAGAAGATCAAATTCTGTCTGCTCTAATCGTTTCCGAACCGTCATGCAGTGCCCTCCTATCTATATATACGATAAAAAGATGGATTTGGATTTGCGAAAATGTAAATTTTTTGTGATTTATTCGATGGGAAAGGCACGGTACTCCTGTCCGGTGATCATACCTTCCAGTGTTCCGGCGGAAACATCCACCACACGGTCCAGAAATTCCTGTGTCCGTCCGGTGGGAGTCAGGACTTCCAGCTCCACATCGGCGCCGTACTGGATGTCCCGGACAATGCCCTCGTGGTTGGCAACCTCGATTTTCATCCGTTCAAACCAGCTGTAGGGCACCGGCAGCCAGATCACATCCCAGACCCGTTTCATGGATTTGCCTGCGGCGTCCACGGCGATCTTGGCGCCCTTGGTGTAGGCGCGAACCAGACCACCGGCACCCAGCAGGATTCCGCCGAAATAGCGGGTCACTACGCAGCATACATTGAACAGTCCTTCCCGCTGCAGTACCTGCAAAGTGGGCATTCCGGCGGTACCGCCGGGTTCGCCGTCATCGGAAAAGCGGGTGGGGCCATCCTTGATGATGTAGGCATAGACGTTGTGGGTGGCGTCCCAGTATTGCTCCCGCATTTTTTTGATGTGGGCAATGGCCTCTTCTTCTGTTTCCGTTACCCAGATATGCCCGATAAACCGGGAGCGTTTTTCTATAAATTCCGCTTCCGCATCCTTCGTTGGGACCAGATATTCGTCCATAGGATTCTCCTGTGATTATTGGGCGTACTGCCGCAGTTTTCCGTACAGTGCTTCGTCGCAGATGGCTTCCACCTGAATGCCTTCAGCGGTATACTCGGTGGAAAGAACCTTGCCCTGATTGTGAAGCACATCCACCATGCCGCCCATGGAATAGGGCAGCAGGAAGGTGGCTTTGATCAGACCCTTGTTCAGGTTCTTTTCGACGAGCTGCAGCAGCTCGTCCATATGCATGCCGGTTCTGGCAGAGATTCCAATGCGGTTCTCTCCTCTGGGAATGTCATCCTCCTCCACCAGATCGGCCTTGTTGTAGGCTTCGATCACTGGAATACCCGGCTTTGCCAGCTGGGCGATCAACTTGTCCACCACCTGCACATGAACGTCCCGTTCCGGATCGGCGGAATCGATCACATGCAGCAGAAGATCGGCATACTGCAGCTCCTCCAGCGTGGCCTTGAAGGCCTCCACCAGATGGTGAGGCAGCTTGGCAATGAAGCCGACGGTGTCACTGAGCAGCACTTCCAGCGTATCCGAAACCGTCAGCTGCCGGGTGGTGGTATCCAAAGTATCAAACAGCCGGTTGTTGGCAGGAATGCCTGCACCGGTCAGATGATTCAGCAGGGTGGATTTACCGGCGTTGGTGTAGCCAACAATGGCAACCACGGGGATGGAGTTCTTGATTCGACGCTCCCGCTGGACGCCGCGGATCTTGCGAACCTCCTGCAGCTCGCTTTCCAGCTTCTGGATCCGCTTTCGAATGAGACGGCGGTCGGTTTCCAGCTGTGTTTCGCCGGGGCCTCGGGTACCGATGCTGCCTTCCTGCCGTTCCAGATGGGTCCACATGCCGGTCAGCCGGGGCAGCAGGTATTTATACTGCGCCAGCTCTACCTGCAGACGGCCCTCGCGGGTTTTGGCCCGCTGAGCAAAAATGTCCAATATCAGGCCGCTGCGGTCCATGACCATGACGCCGGTCATCTGTTCCAGCGCCCGCTGCTGCGAAGGGGAGAGGTCGTTGTCAAAGACCACCATGTTGGCCTGCGTGGTCTCCAGCAGCTGCTTCACTTCCTCCACCTTACCCTCACCGATGAAGCTGTGGGGATCGGGGGCGGCACGGTTCTGCAGCACCTTGGCGGTGCATTCACCGCCTGCAGTTTCCAGCAGGGCCTCCAGCTCATCCAGAGTGACCTCCGTGGCGTTTTCTTCCCGGGTAAAAATGCCGGAATTCAGGCCGACCAGTACGGCTTTTTCGATTGCTTTTTTCTCCAAAGGTTCCATAATTTCTCCAAAATTCTTGCGGAAATGAAAAAAGCCCGCACCGATTGGGTGCGGGCGACGGGAATTACTTCAGGCCGTACTTCTTGTTGAAACGATCAACACGTCCACCAGTGTCAACCAGCTTCTGCTTGCCGGTATAGAAAGGGTGACACTTGGAGCAGATTTCGACCTTGATGTCCTTCTTGGTGGAGCCGGTCTCGATCACTTCGCCGCACGCACAACGAATAGTGGTCTGCTTGTAGTTGGGATGGATGCCTTCCTTCATGTTGTTCACCTCTTTCTTATGTGGTAAAAGGGCAATTACCCTCATTCATTCGCCAAGGTATGATATCACATCC
>JAZSCX010000037.1:0-13470 GCA_045530865.1 Candidatus Avilachnospira sp. | reverse complement strand
ATAAAAAGTCCCACCACCAACTGAAGTTGGCAGCGGGGCAAGTATGCGATAGAAATACGCTTCGGGAGCCTTAAGGCTCTGCTGGTATCAGCCCCTTATAGGGGCTGAGCAGGCCACCCGTTATACGGGTGGTCCTGACTACAACAACAAACAACAACGGCGCATGGGTTTGCTTCCATGCGCCGTTGTTGTTTGCAGGGGAATTCTGCACTGTGCCGGAGCCGAATTTGCTGACAGGCGCTTTCCCCAATTTACTCATTAGTCAATCGGTTCCAACAGGAACTCTGTCCCATGATAAGAAACAGACTTCAGTTGATCCAGATCAACAGGATTGCATAGTTCATAACCAAAGGAATACCCGGCTTCCTCATCGAACAGAGCGGCGGCCTGATATGCCAGCGCATCAAAGGTAACTTCGGTACCGTCCTTATAAATGAGTGTAAAATCATCCCAGGGATTTCTCCAACTGCGGTCATAGGCCACGATGGCATCCAGTTCGGTGAATTCATCGGGGTTGTCCGGTTCCTCTGCCCATGTGTTCCAGTAGGCCGCTGCAATGGTGCCAGTGGCGCCCTCGCCCAACATCTCACAAGCTTCCTCAAAGGCCGGTACCTCCATGGTAACGCGGAAGCTGTTGGCGTAGAAATCAAAGGCTGCTACAGTTCCCTGAATATCCAGATACGGGTTGTCATAGGGGACATTGACAGTTGCCTGAAGCTGCCTCAGTCTGGGAATCTCTACGGTCACGAGCCCCAAATCTAATGGCTCGTTGGTTTCAAGCCAATCAGAAGGTGCCCACTGTAGCTGGAAGGAACAGGTTTCCGCTGCTGCCAGATTTTTAACACTCAAATTGCATCGCAGTAAAACGGCGTTCTCCTGCTCATCATAGGCAACCTGTTCGATCCAGCAGGTGTCAAACTGGGCATCGGAAGGAGCAAAGGAAAATGATCCAACCTCCCATGGGGACCAGTGGGAATCCTGCTGTTCAGACGTCATTTCTTTTATCGGATTTTCCACACGGAGATAAATCGTGCTCTGCGTATTTGTCCACAAGGCAGAAACCAAGCTGACTGTAGGAGTTTCTGCCACAGACGATTTCAAATCGTACTCCACATACTCCGGCAATGTTTTGTCAGGTGCCAAACCCAGATCCTCTCTGGCCCGATCCCACAGGCTCATGCTTATGGCGAAGACGGTGCTACAAACCATAACCAAAGCGGCTGCAGCCAACAATACCGTTCTGCCTCTTCGACGGCGGGTCAGCTGAGGCGGCAGCTTTTGCTGGACCAATCCCTTGACCCGTTGGAGTGAGACATCCTCTGCGGGCGGCAGCTGGATTGCGGTATCCTCATAACTGTTCAGCATATCTGTGATTTTCATAAGATGTCCTCCTTTTTCAGTATGGTTTTCAGCCGTTCCCGGCCCCGGCTTAGGCGAAGCCGAATATTCTCCGGTGTGCACCCCAGCACTGCAGAGATTTCTGCGGTGGTTTGATAATAATAGTAGTAGCGCAGAAAGATTTCCCGGTCCGGCTCACCCATGGATTCTACAGCCCCCCGGATCATCCATTGCTGCTCCTGATCCAAAATGTCACTTTCCGGATTCCCCGGCCCAGCCAGACAAATCTCATCGATATCCATAGGTTGAGGCCCCATGCTGCGGAGAAAACTTCTGGCCCGGTTTCGGGCCGCCGCTCCTATGTAAGCTTTTGTCTTTTCCGGCCACAGAGCGTCGGCATGATTCCAGATCGACAGGAACACATCCGATGCCAGCTCTTCTATGTCCTCTGTTGTACCGTTGGAGCCCAAAACGGTGCGAATGATTGCGCAGACATAAACATTGTATTGTTCAATCAGCGCATCCAGCGCATCCGTTTTTTTAGCCTTCAGCCGACGCAGCATCCGTGTTTCATCCATGGTATCACCTCCTTTCACACATCATAACGCAGTTTCACACCGGAACGTATCAGGAGTCACCAACAATTTTTTGTGCAAAGAGAACAACTGCATTTTACACAGCAACATCGCGATGAACCGATGAAAAAAGCAGCAGCGGGACCGAATCCGCGCTGCCTTTCCCACACCCGGCGCTTCGCGCCCCCCTCTCCCGGGAGAGGGCAAGAGGGTGTTTCACGTAATAATAGATGCCCCCGGATGGGATCATCCGGGGGCATGCGAGACTGTCAAAAAATCTGTCGTTGCGAGCCAGTGCACACACTGGCGTGGCAATCTATTCTGCAAAATGTTTTGGTTTCGCCGAATGAATGAAGAGAATAACGATTTTGTCGCTGTTTAGATTGCCACGTCCCACCACGTCGCTTTGCTCCTCGTGGTCCTCGCAATGACATACGTTGCTTGATGGCTTTTTTGACACGCTGAGATGCCCCCGGATGGATCATCCGGGGGCATGCTGCGTTATTCGATGGTGAAGGAAATGGGGTTGCCGGTATTGATAACATCTCCATTGAAGTAAATTTCAAGGGTGTAGTCGCCGGGATCCTGCGGCGTCCGCAGCAGTTCGCCCACATACTTCTTCTTAGTCCACATCTCGTTCCAGACTTCTTCGCCGTTGTAGTGATCCACCACAACGCCGTCCTCATTCCGGACCACCAACAGGATATTGACTGTATCATCACTCTTCTTGACTGTGGAGATGCTCTCCAGAGCAAAGGCGATCTTCTGATCCTTGGAGAAGGTGGTTCGCATTTTGGCCAGATTGTTGACGGTCCAGATCTCCTTCTCGGGACGAATCCAGGTGCTCACATAGCCCTTGGTGAAGCCATAGTCATCAAAGGCTTCGGCGGCGGGGATGCTGACTTCGGCCTTGGTGGTTTCACCGCCCACCTGCTTGCCGGAGGCTTCCTGTATTTCGATCACATAAGTGCTGTTGGGGATCAGTCCGGTCAGGGTCACAGCGGTTTCTGTGGTCTGTTCTGCAGAACGCATGGCGGTGCTGCCCTTCATGTAGTAGACGACCAGCCACTGCACATCGTCGGCCTTGACCTCAGTCTCCCATTCCACTTCGATCTCACCGGCCTCATTGAGCTCGGCGCGCATCTCCAGCACCCGCAGGGCGTTGGGCGTGATGGAAGTACTGGCGGCCTGCACCATGTTGTCACAGGTGATGAGGATCTTGTAGGTCTCGCCGGCCTTCAGATTCTCCAGCACCAAAATGCTGTCAGTGACCACCTGCGTATCGGAATAACCGTCGGTACCGGTGGTGGTGACATTCCAGCCTTCCGGCGCCTGACCGGTAAAGGTCCAGCTCAGGGTGGCGGTGGAGTTGGAGAGGACGGCCTCCATCTTATCGATGGTGACAGAGGGCAGGGTTCTGGCAGTGGTGGTGATGGCGCCGGTCAGGTGGATATCCATGGGGTCTGCCAGCGTAAAGGTGTATTCCGTATCGGCATCCAGACCGGTCAGGGTCAGATTGTGACCGCTGAACACCTTGGTTGCGGTCTGGCCGGCGGGAGTGGAGTAGGTTAAAGTCCATTCATCCGGCTCAGTGCCGTCCACCATGAAGCTCAGATCGATCTCGTTGACGGTCTGGCGGTTGGATGTAAAGCTGATGATATTGGTGGTGGATTTGGTGGTGCCGGTGATGGAATAGGAGCCCTCGAAGATAATGTTCTTTACGGGGGACAGGGAAATGGTATACTGTGCGCCGGAGACCAGACCGGTGAAGGTATTGGCGGCGCCGGTGTAGGGCTGGCGGGACTCAAAGCCGTAGGCATCGGAGCAGACAACCTCAAATGCGGAGGGGTCTTCCTCCGTCTTGATCTCCACGGTCAGAGAGTCAATGGTGTAGTCGGTGAGCTGGATGCTGTCGATGGTGATCAGCTCCGGGCGGATAAAGAAGTACCACACAGAGGCTGCTGCGACACCCAGAATCAGGAGCACCGTCAGAATGGTGGGCAGCCACTTGTTGCGGGTCTTGCGGCTCTTGACCTGCTCGAACCGCTCCGCCATGCGGTCGGGATCCATATCATCCCGGGTGTAGTCGTTTTCCAGATCCCGGTGGACGGATTCAATCAGGGAATTGAGCATATCGTTGTCCGGAGAGAAGTTTTCCTTAAAGGTTTCATCGATCTCAACGGGCGCGGTGAACTGTACAGGCTCGATCTCTTCGTCAGAAGCCTCCGGATCGATCTGGGTTTCTTCGGCTTGCACAGGGGGCGCAATGGGATCGTCGCCCACCTGATTGCGCTTCATGTAGTCTACCAGCGCGTTCTTGAATTCGGCAGGGGTCTGGTAGCGGTCTTCCATCTGGAAGGAGCAGGCTTTCTGAATGATTGCCGCCATTTCATAATCGGCAAACAGGGGGGCGGGCAGCTCCTGACCGGTGATCCGCATCCGGTCGGCAGCCTTGGCAGAGGTCTTTTCGTCCTCAAAGGGCGCATGGTTGCCGTTATAGATCCGGAACAGGATCAGACCTACGGAATACAGGTCGATGGTCTCATTCATATTTCCCATGAGGTCGAACAGCTCCGGTGCAGAATAGGGGCTGAGCATAGCCTCGGGCATGGTGCAGAATTTCAGCTCTTCAATGCGGGCAATGCCCAGATCGCCCAGCATAAAATGTCCCTGGTTGTTCAGGTAGATATTGGATGGGGTCACATCCCAGTGCAGCAGACCCGCATTGCGCAGCTCCTGCAGGGCATTGCACAGATCCACCGCCAAATTGACCGCGCCGGACCGGGACATGGTATGCTCCGCCAGATAACGGTCCAGTGTGTTGCGGTATTCGGACATGAGGAACACATCGAAACCGATGCCATCCTCCTTGGGTTTGATTTCATAGCTGCGGAAACAGTCCAGATTGGGGCTGTTGGACAGAGCTACCATCTGCTCCAGCTCAGACTGGTAATCGGAGACCACATCCTGATAATAGGCCTGTGCCGCTTCCGTATCGGCGGCAGCGCCGGTGAAGATCAGGGCATCCACCTGCCGTTGGCTTTCGGGCACGGAAATGTGCTTGAGGATAAAGAACTGGTCGGTTTTGTTGCTTCGGACCAGATAGACGGATGTACCGCCCTTTTTACCCAGACAGCTCAGGGGCTCCATATTGGACAGCAGCGTTGTATTGAGATTGAGTTCCAGCAAATGACTTCGCCTCCTTCAGCGCATACAAGTTTATTTTAGGTGATTTTGGGCAAAAAAGCAATAGGATTTATGTAAACAATCCGGAAAAATGAATGTTTTTTTCGACATATTTCGATAATATGCAAAAAATAAGCAGGAAATACGGCGAAAACACCCGTGGAATTGATGAAAAGCAAAGTCAATCGTATATTTTGTGACATCCTCTTGGAATTTGTCAAGATATGTGGTATGATAAATTATCTAATCTTATTTGAATGTGGAGGTCATTCCGATGAAACTCATCCATTGTGAGTATTGCGGGACGGAATATAACGATGATCTTGCCCGGTGTCCTCTGTGCGGAAGACCCGCCAATGGGTCGGATCAGCCGCAGAAACCACGACAGACTGGAGCAAGGGGGGGCGCGCGCCTGGCACCCAAGAGCAGAAAAGGTAAGGAGGACCGGATCCCTCAGTGGATGTGGGCGGCAGCAAGTGTGATTTTGGCTGTGGCCGTCCTGATCGGTCTGTTGTATTTCCTGATCAGTATGGGTTATCTGGGCGGGAAGAAGAAAACGCCGCAGCTTCAACAGCCGCAGCAGCAACAACAAGTGCAGGAAGCACCGGATCCGGAAACGGATTCCGGCGCCGTTCCGGAGCAGCCTGAGCCCGAGCCCGAGCCGGAACCGCAGGATGTGCTCTGCGAAAGCCTGGAACTCAGTGACAGCCTGATTATTCTGACTGAAAAAGGGGAGACGGTGTGGCTGACAGCGAACCGGTACCCTGAGAGCTGCACGGAGCCGCTGGAATTCAGCAGTACCGACGAGACCGTGGCTGCGGTCAATCAGGTGGGCCTGATTACCGGACTTGCCAACGGACAGACGCAGATCATTGTGACCTGCGGGCAGATTTCCGAAAAATGTACGGTGGTCTGCGATTTTGAACCCGAACCGGAGCCCGAACCTGAACCGGAACCGGAGCCCGAACCTGAACCGGAACCGGAGCCCGAACCTGAACCGGAACCGGAGCCCGAACCTGAACCCGAACCTGCTCCGGAGCCGAAACTCAGCTCCGTGGACTTTACGCTGTTCCGTCCCGGTGAGGAGACTACGCTGACAGTGGAAAATGCACCGGAGAATGCCTACATCACCTTTACTTCTTCCGATACCGATGTGGTCACGGTGAGCGGTACCGGTGTGGTCAAAGCTGTCGGCGGCGGTACTGCCACCATTACGGTAACGGTTAATGATAAGAAACTGACCTGCATTGCCCGATGCAACCTTGAGTCTACAACGGAAAACAATGGGGGTAATCAGGAAGAGGAAAATAAGCCCAATTACGTTGGCAAGCTCTCCCTGTCCCACACCGATGTATCGCTGTTTGACTATGAGGAATCCTTTAAGATCAAGCTGGTGGACGAGACCGGCGAAGCGGTAACGGGCCTTATATGGGAATGCACCGATATTAAGGTATGTCTGGTGGAGAACAGCGGTAAGGTCACAGCTGTCGGCAGAGGCACTGCCACGGTCAGTACCACCTATGGCGGCAAGACCTACGAATGTGTGGTTCGCTGCAACTTTGAATAAAATGGATAATGGCAGGCAGATTCGTCTGCCTGCCATTATGGATGTGTTTCACTGCTTGTTTCCCTTGCGGAACAGCAGCGTAATGCACCAAAGACCCGCCAGACCAACCAGCGTGTAGATGATGCGGCTGAGGATGGCGGTCTGACCGCCGAAGATCCATGCCACCAGATCGAACTTGGCAAGACCGATCAGGCCCCAGTTGATTGCGCCTACAATGGTCAGGATCAGGGCAATTGTATCCATGAAATCAACTCCATTTCTTTTGGGTTTTATCATTGTGTCCAGTTTGGGTCACATTATACAAACCGGATTTGATTTACGAAAATCTCTTTTCTTTTACTCAGGAAGACCCTATAATACAAAAAGGTAGTAACCTAGAAAGCTGGAAAAACTATGAAATATATTTTGGTGATCGGTGACGGCATGGCCGATAACGGCGTGCCCGAACTGGGCGGGAAAACGCCTCTGGAAGTGGCGGAGAAGCCCTTTGTGGACAGTTTGGCAGCAAAATCTCTGCTGGGCAGCGTGCGGACGGTTCCTGTGACCCTTCCTGCAGGCAGCGATACGGCCATTCTTTCCATTTTTGGCTGCGATCCCTGCAAGTATTTTACCGGCAGAAGCCCGCTGGAGGCTGCCGGCTGCGGTGTGACCGTGGAGCCCGGCTGTGCCAGCTTTCGCTGCAATATGATCTGCGTGGAGGACGGCGATCAGCCCTTCGATGAAAAGAAGATCTATTCCCACAATGCCGGCTCTATCGATGGTGAGACTTCCATTGCCGTCATCACGGCCCTGTGTGCCGATCCGGAATTCAAGGCTGCCATGGATGAACTGGGCATGACCATTGAGCCTACGCCCTCCTTCCGGCATATTGCTATGCAGAAGGGCGGCGACATCAGCGGGATCGTCATGAAGCCGCCCCATGATATTCTGGGCCAGGTGGTTGGCGGTTATGCATTCCACGGCAATGAAAATGCGAAAAAATTGTGGAATTTAATGGCGCTTGCCAATAAAAAGCTGGAGCATCTGCCCATCAATGACCAGCGCCGCGCCGCAGGCAAGAAGCCTGCCAACGGCATCTGGTTCTGGGCGGAGGGTACTTCCGTCAAGCTGCCAAATTTTGTGGAGAACTACGGTCACGGCGGTTCTGTCATCAGCGCTGTGCCGCTGGTGCATGGCATCGGTGTGCTGACCGGGCTGAAGATGATCACCGTGGAAGGCGCCACCGGCGAGGTGGATACCAACTATGCCGGCAAGCTGCAGGCTGCCAAGGACGCACTTCTCAGCGGGGACGATTTTGTATGCGTGCATCTGGAAGCACCGGACGAATCCACCCACAACGGGTCTCTGTCCGATAAGCTGCTGGCCATCAAGCAGCTGGACAGCCTGATCGTAGAGCCTCTGGTTCGGTGGATGGAAGAGCAGAACATGGATCACCGCATCCTGCTGCTCAGTGACCACAAAACGCTGATGACCACCCGCACCCATGACGGCGATCCCGTGCCCTTCATGATCTATGACAGCACGGCGCGGCAGGGCAGCGGTCTGGGCTACACGGAAGCAAATGGCGAACAGGGACCCTTTGTGGAGCCGGGTACGGCCCTCATGGGAATGCTGTTTCAAAAATAAGTTTTCTATGACAAGGAAAGGAGAACCGACTATGAATGCTTTTATGCCGGCCGATATCCTGCTTCCGCAGGTGGAGGATATGTCGAAATGGGCGGTCATTGCCTGTGACCAGTTTTCCTCCAACCCTGCCTATTGGGAACGTGTTCGTCTGACGGCAGGCGATTCGCCCTCTACCATTAATCTCATTCTGCCTGAGGCTGAGCTTGGCACGGAACAGGAAGAAACCCATACCGAGCTGATCAATGAGACTATGAAAACCTATCAGCAGGAGAATGTTTTTAAGACCTATGCCCGCAGCTTTGTCTATGTGGAGCGCACGCTGGAAAGCGGTGCCATCCGTAAGGGTCTGGTGGGCATGGTAGATCTGGATACTTACGATTATTCCGTCGGTTCTGTTTCCGCCATCCGTGCCACAGAAAAGACCGTTGTGGAGCGCATCCCACCCAGAATGCGGGTTCGCCGCCATGCGCCGGTGGAGCTGCCTCACATTCTCATGCTCTGTGATGACCATGCAAAGGTTCTGATCGAGCCCATTGCCGCAAAGAAGGCGGAGCTGCCGCTGTTGTATGACTTTGACCTGATGGAAGAGGGTGGTCATATTTCCGGCTGGCTGGTGCAGGGTGCTGAGGTGGATGCCTTTGAAGCCCGTCTGGCAGAATACACCGCTAAGGTGGATGAAAAGTACGAAGGTCTCCCCGGTGTGCCCATGGTCTTTGCTGTGGGTGATGGCAACCACTCTCTGGCAACGGCTAAAGCCTGCTACGAGGAACTGAAAGCAGCCAACCCTGGCGTGGATCTGTCTGCGCACCCTGCCAGATATGCGCTGGTGGAGCTGGAAAACATTCACGATGAAGCACAGGTCTTTGAACCCATCCACCGTGTTCTGTTTAAGACCGATCCCGACAAGCTGCTGCAGGATCTGAAGGGAATCTGTGCCGAGGGCGGCTTCCCTGTGACCTGGTTCAAGGGTCAGGAAAGCGGTGTGATCTATCTGGACCGTGCCAGAAGCCAGCTGGCAGTGGGTGCGCTGCAGAGCTTCCTGGACGTCTGGATGAAGGACAACGAGGCGGAAATTGACTATATCCACGGTGACGAGGATACCCGTCAGCTGGCACAGCAGGACGGCGCTATCGGCTTCCTGCTGCCTGCCATGGAAAAGAGCCAGCTGTTCCGCGGCGTCATTGCCGATGGTATTTTACCCCGCAAGACCTTCTCCATGGGTCATGCCCGTGAAAAACGATATTATCTGGAAGGACGTACGATCAAGTGATTACTTTACAGGAACCCGCATATGCAAAGCTGAACCTGACACTGGATATCCTGAAGAAGCGGGAGGACGGCTATCATGAGATCGAAAGCATCCTGCAGCAGATCACTCTGCGGGATGATGTGGAGATCGATGTGGAGACCGGTGAGGACTGGAAACTGGAATGTGACTGGGAGGGCGCTCCCGCAGATTCGGAGAATCTGGCATGGAAGGCCGCGGGATTGTTTTATAAGGAAATCGGCAAGGATCCGCAGGGCATCACCATTCGCATCACCAAGCGCATCCCCATGGGAGCGGGTCTGGCAGGCGGCAGTGCTGACGCGGCAGCCGTTCTGACGGCGCTGAACCGTCATGAGGGTGAGCCGTTCTCTAAGTGGGAACTGGCGCGGCTTGGCGCAAAGATCGGCAGTGATGTGCCGTTCTGTGTGGTAGGCGGCACGGCTCTGGCCAAGGGGCGCGGAGAAAAGGTGGCGCAGCTGCTGCCCATGCCCCAGTGCTTCTACTGTGTGGCAAAGCCGGAGTTTTCCGTGTCGACGCCCGAACTATATGCAAAGTGGGACGAGGTGGAGGAACCCTGGCATCCTGATATTCACGGTATGGGTCGTGCGCTGGATCAGCAGAATCTGCTCCATGTGGCCGGCTATCTGGGCAACGCTTTTGAGCCGATGGTGGCTGCGGAGCATCCGGAGATTGAAGCCATCAAGGAAAAAATGCGGGACTGCGGCGCACTGGGCTGCGCCATGACTGGTTCCGGCTCCGCTGTGTTCGGCATTTTCGATGCCTTTGATATGGCGGCCATGGCCAGCATGGAACTGATGGAGAGCTGCAAGACCTATCTTGCCAGAAATGTGGAATAAAGTGGTATAAAAGAAACAAACACCGTCCATACTGTAAGAAAATCTTACATATGGACGGTGTTTTATTATGAATAAACGAAAAACGGGAGTTTTGTTCTTTGCAGTGTTGGCGGCAGGCTTGCTGACAACGGCAGCGGTGATGCAGCAAGAGCAGCAGACCCTTGCGGGGAAACTGATCCGCCTGCATGTAATCGCCAATTCAGATTCGGAAGAGGATCAGGCGCGGAAGCTGCAGGTGCGGGATGCGGTGCTGGAGCTGACAGAAGTGCAGGCAAACGACCCTGATGAAGCAGAACGCTCGCTGGTACAGCTGCTGCCGGAGATCCGGCAGGCGGCGGAGGACTGCCTGCGGGCGCAGGGATGCGACGATCCGGTGGAGGTGACTCTGGGGCTTGAGTCCTATCCCACAAGGGTCTATGACAATTTTGCCCTGCCTGCCGGAAACTATCAGTCGCTGCGAATCGTGATCGGGGAGGGGAAAGGGCAGAACTGGTGGTGCGTGGTGTTTCCATCCATCTGCTTCCGGGCTACCATGGGGGATCTGGAGGAGGCAGCGCAGACTGCGGGATTGACTGACGGGGAAATCCGACTGATTACGGATAATCCCGATGGATATACTCTGAAGTTCAAATCATGGGAACTGCTGCTGAAATTGAAACAGCTTCTGTTCCATCAGAATTTGGCCTTTCGGAAAAGTTGAAATTGAGCGGCGCCTGTGTTATAATTGAATAGCACTTTAAAGCAGATTTTGCTTTTCCCGGATCATAGGAGGCTTTTCATGAAATCAGATCAAAAACCCGGAAAGTTTTTAGAAAAAAATGCCGGAAAAAGAAAGGTCAGAGTATGGCTGATTGTTTTGCTTGCTTTTGTGGTGGTGATTCTGGCAGCATTGTGTCTGCTTTATTGGTATTTCCATCAAAAATATGAACAAATCTATGTTGAGCAGCCTCCTGTTGTGGAATTCACGGAGGATTATGAGGAAACCGTCCAGGCAAACAAAGACTTTCAAAATCTTATGGAAGAGACCATCCAGCAGGAACAGCTGGAAGAACGCACGGCGATCAAGGCCAAGGGTGAGATCGTACGTGACCGTGATGTGATCAATATTCTGCTGATCGGTACCGATGAACGGACTGCCGGTGATTACAGCGAAAACGCCCGCGGAGATGCGTGTATGCTCATGTCTGTGAATACAAACAGTGACGTGCCGGTGATCTCTCTGGTGAGCATGGAACGAGGCATGGGCGTTCCAATTCTGGATGGACCGCATGAAGGGGAATGGGACTGGCTGACCCATACCTTCCGTTATGGCGGCGGAGAGCTTCTGGTCAAGGAAGTGAGCGAATGTCTGAAGGTGGATGTGGAGTATTATGTGCGCGTGAACTTCAGATTTTTGGAAAAGGCCATTGATGCGCTGGGCGGTGTGACCGTATACTTTGATGAGGCTGAAGCGGAAGCCTTCCGCATGATGGGGCTGGAGACTGCTGTGGTGGGCAACAATCACCTGAATGGCGTCATGGCGCTCAATTATGCGCGGCTGCGTTACATAGACAGTGACTGGGTCCGAATCCAGCGTCAGCGTGAAATTGTGATCTCTGCGCTGAAGAGCTGCCAGAACAAGTCGTTGGAGGAACTGAACACGCTGATCGATACGATCCTGCCCATGGTGAAAACCAATATCCCTGAGCTTAAAATGGCAGAGTTAATGATGCTTTTGCCGATCGTCAAAACTGCAGAGACCCAGCAGATGACGATCCCGGTGCAGGGCAGTTACGGACATATGACGGGTATGGGCGGCCGCAGCCTGTTTGCCGTGGATTTTGAAACCAACGCACAGATCTTGCATGAGTTCCTGTACGAACCCAAGCTGGAAGATTGATTTAGATAAGACCAAAAGCAGCGCGTCCTTTCCGGATGCGCTGCTTTCATAAAAAAGAAAACCACCGATCTTTCGATCGGTGGTGGTCCGAGTGCTGAGATTCGAACTCAGGGCCTCTTGAACCCCATTCAAGCGCGATACCAAACTTCGCCACACCCGGATTTTCTTTGCTGTTTTTCTCAGCTCCGATATAATACCACAGGTGTACGCAGAATGCAAGCTTTTTTTTCGTTTTTTTAAAAATTTTTATCGGGTGCTGATTTGGTACTCCACTTCGGCAAAAATCAGATCGTCCACATCGCCCGTTGGCTTCGGTTTTTCGCAATACATCATATCGGTTCCTCCTGAATTGTGTTTCCAATTATTCTATGCGGCGCCGGGAAAAACTATGACCGGGGTTGCAGAAAAGATTGCAGGATGATAAAATAGGGAAAACAAAAAGGAGAGACACCCATGAAACTGATGTTTGCTTCGGATCTCCACGGGTCCGCGTATTATACCCGGAAACTCCTGCAGGCCTATGAAAAGGAGCAGCCCGGAAAGCTGGTGCTACTTGGAGATATTCTGTATCATGGCCCGCGTAATGATCTGCCGGAGGGGTATGAACCCAGGGAAGTCATCGCCATGCTCAATACGCTGGCAGAGCAAATTCTCTGCGTGCGGGGCAACTGTGAGGCGGAGGTAGATCAGATGGTGCTGGATTTTCCGGTCATGGCGGACTATGCGGTACTGTTTGAAAAGGGGAAAATGCTTTTTCTGACCCATGGACACCTGTTTTCTCCCGAAAAGCCGCCTAAGCTGCAAAAAGGAGATGTGCTGTTGACCGGTCACACCCATGTTCCTGCCTGTGAGGACAGAGGCGGTTGGTGGTATCTGAACCCCGGCTCTGTGTCCATTCCTAAAAACGGCAGCTGGAATGGATACATAATCCTGGAGAATGACGTGTTTTACTGGAAGGATCTGGACGGAAATGTGCAGATGGAGCTCCAAATCGGATAAACAAAAGAGGAACGGATTTCCGTTCCTCTTTTGTGTTGTAAAACGACAACCACGGGCTATGCCCGTGGCTCTAAAAAGGTTATACCTATGAGTAGTCCCGCCGCAGCGGGAGCCTCCCTCTGACGAGGGAGGTGGATTTTGCGAAGCAAAAGACGGAGGGAGAGAAAACGTTAAAG
>JAZSCX010000119.1:0-7349 GCA_045530865.1 Candidatus Avilachnospira sp. | reverse complement strand
CTGTTGCAAAATGCGGTTTTTCAAAAATGTCCCTTTCTAAAAGTTAGAAATAGCGGTAGGAGTCACGAACAAATCGTGGTTCCTACCGCTAAAATATTAGGGTGTTTTTCAGAAAAGTCTATTTTGCAACAGGCCCGTTTTGATCTTATTCGTCAAACAAAGGCGTGGAGAAATACCGTTCGGCGGTATCGGGCAGGATGGTGACCACGGTTTTGCCGGGGCCCAGCTTCTTTGCCAGCTGAATGGCCGCTGCCACATTGGTGCCGGAGGAGATGCCGCACATCAGGCCTTCCCGCCGGGCCAGATCCCGGGCTGTGGCCAGCGCTTCTTCATCGGACACAATATAGATGTCCTCATAGATGTTCTGATTGAGGTTTTCCGGAATCAGGCCGTCGCCGATCCCCATCTGCAGATGGGTACCCACGGTGCCGCCGGCCAGGATGGCGGCGTTTTCAGGCTCTACCGCCCAGATTTCGATATCCGGGTTCACAGCCTTCAGCGCTTCGCCGATACCGCTCAGCGTGCCGCCGGTACCGATACCGGAGCAGAATCCGTCGATGGAGCCGCCCACCTGCTCCAAAATCTCCAGACCGGTCTGGTGGCGGTGGATCATGGGGTTGGCAGGGTTGGTAAACTGCTGGGGCACGAACACATTGGGGTATTCCCGCTCCATTTTCAGAGCCAGCTGCAGGCACTCTTCGATGCAGTCGCCGATATTTCCGGCATCATGGACCAGCACCACCTCTGCACCGTAGTGACGCATGAGCTTTCTGCGCTCCACACTGACGGAATCCGGCATGATGATCCGCACCCGATAACCCATAACCGCACCGATCAGCGCCAGACCAATGCCCTGATTGCCGGAGGTGGGTTCCACAATGATGGTGTCCTTTGTGATTTTTCCCTCGGCAATGGCCGCCCGAATCATATTGTACGCCACACGGGTCTTGATAGAACCGCCGACGTTCAGACCTTCGTATTTGACCAGCACGCGGGCTGCACCTTCCGGTACCATATGGTTTAACTGCACCATGGGCGTATGCCCCATGGCGTCCAGAATATTCTGATAGATCATACAAAAATCTCCTTTTTCTTTTCCACACTATTGTAGTAAAAAAATGCAGAAATCACAATTCGCATAGGCAACAAAAAGCAGACCTTTCCGTGTGCTTTTGTTGTGCTATTCTATGCAGATCAGGCCAGACCGATGACCTTCTCGAACATATCCATATAGGACAGCGCGGGGGTCTTCCAGCTCACATCCAGTTCCATGTCCTTCTTGGCCAGTGCGTTCCATGCATCCCGATGGTTCACATAGAGATCGAAGGAACGGTTGACGGCGTCCATGAAGTCCTCGCCGTTGTAGCTCTGGAAGGTGAAGCCTCTGCCTTCGCCGGTTTCCACATTGTAGGGAAGCACCGTATCCTTCAGGCCGCCGGTGGCATGGACAACGGGAATGGTGCCGAAGTGCATAGCGAACAGCTGGCTCAGGCCGCAGGGCTCGGAACGAGAGGGCATCAGGTAGGCGTCGGCGCCGGCGTATACGCGGTCTGCCAACTTGGGATCGAAGGCCAGACGTACCACCATCTTGCCGGGATACTGGGCAGCCAAGGTGACAAGAGCCTGCTCATACTGGGCTTCGCCGGTGCCGACAATGGCCAGCTGCACATCCTTTTCCATCATTTCATGGCAGATGTAGCACAGGATATCAATGCCCTTGTGACCCACCAGACGGGAAACGATGGCATACAGAGGTGCATTGGGCTTCACGTCCAGCCCCAGCTCCTTCTGCAGAGCGGCCTTGTTTTTGGCCTTCTGCTCCACCAGATCCTTGGAGGTAAAGTGGTTGGGGATATTGGCATTGGTGGCAGGATCGAACACGGTGGTATCGATACCGTTGGTGATGCCGTAGAAGTCCGCGGCTCTGGAGGCCAGTACATCGGACATGCCATGAGAGAAGTAGGGATACTGCAGCTCATGGGCATAGTTCTGAGACACGGTGGAGACGGCGTCTGCCGTGACGATGGCAGCCTTCATGAAGTTGATGGCGTCGCCAAACCGCAGGATGGGAACCCACTCGTTGGGCAGACCCAGCACATCGGCATTGAATTCCATGCCTGCCCAGCCCTGATACTCGACATTGTGGATGGTAAAGACCGTCTTGGTGTTGGGGAAGGAGAGAGCAAATTCGCTGCGGATCAGCACAGGAATCAGTGCCGTCTGCCAGTCGTTGCACTGCAGAACATCAGGCTTATAGTCTAGATAGTCCATGCAGGCCAGCACAGCCTTGGAGTAGAAGGCAAAGCGTTCGCCATCGTCCATGTGCCCATAGGCCTTGTCCCGGTCGAAGTACTGCTCGTTATCGATGAAATAGATCTGCAGCTTCTTTCTGCGGGTCTTCAGACGGAACAGGCCTACATAGCACTGCCGCCAGACCAGATTGACGGTGAAAGAAGTGATGAACTCCGTTTCGAAGGCAGGATTATTCTTGATTTTGCTGTAGTAAGGCAGGAACAGGCACACGGTGTTTCCGCGGAGCTTGCTCAGTGCCTCCGGCAGCGCCTGCATCACATCGCCGAGGCCGCCGGTCTTCATATAGGGAGCGGCTTCGGATGCAGCGATTGCAATTTTCATACGGTTACGCCCTTTCTGATGATCAGAGGATGTTCCGGAGAGCCAAGGAGCTTGGTTCCGGATTTGATTGTGACATTCTTATCCAGAATAGTATACTGGATAGACGCGCCTTTTTCAATCACAGAACCCTGCATAATAATGGAATCTCTGACCTCTGCGCCTTCTTCCACCTTGACTTCACGGAAGATCACGCTGTTTTCCACATTGCCGTTGAGTCGGCAGCCGTCAGCCACGATGCAGTTGGCGATCTCGCAGTTCATACCGTAGAGGGTGGGGACTTCGTCACGGACCTTGGTGTAAATGGGGACTTCGCCCTTGAACAGGCTCTTGCGGACTTCTGCATCCAGCAGCTTCATGTTGTTGGCGTAGTAGGCTTCCACAGAATCGCTGGACAGCGCCACACCCTCAAAGGGATAGACATTCAGCTTCAGCTGGCCGGTCTTGAAAATATTCATCAGGAAATCGCGTTCGAAGTGGTAGTAGCCATGGGGAACCAGCTCGCGAATGGTTTCGATCAGCTGCTTGCGCTTCATGACAAACATGCCCATGGAAACGGTATACTCGGCAGGGGCCACATAGTTGCAGCTCATGGCGGAAGCAATCCCGTTTTCTTCTTCCTTCACAGCAAAATGGCACAGGGTCTTGCCATCGGCGATGCCGCGCTTACCCACCATGGTAACGTTGCAGCCGGAGGCAATGTGTGCTTCCACGACCTTGCGGAAGTCCACAGCAGCCATGATATTGGTGTCAGCCAGCACCACATATTCCTGATTACCGCTTTCCAGAACGGGCAGTGCATTCTGCAGGGCTTCCAGCTTGCCGCGATAGGCGCCGTTGTGACCGGTCGCATAGGGAGGAATCATGCACACACCGTAGTGATCCAGATTCAGATCCCACTCCTGGCAGGATCCCAGATGATCCATCAGGGACTGGTAATTATACTTGGTGATGATGCCGATGTGCTTGATGCCGGAGTTGGCCATGCTGGACAGAACGAAGTCGATCTGACGGTAGCGGCCGCCCACGGGAATGGATGCGGAGGTACGGACCTCAGTCAGAGTACCCATATCGCTGTCATAGATATTGGAGAAAATAATGCCCATAGTTTCCATCGTTGCCACCATCCTTTCTTAAATGATCTCGCCGGGTTCGACCACGGCGCCCTCGAAAATCACATTTCCCTTGCCGATGACACTGATCTTCAGGCCTTCCAGTGTATCGGACTGCTGATCGGCGCCGATCTTTGCGCCAGCTTTGATGACGCAGTCCTCAGCCACAATGGCATGACGGATCTGTGCGCCGGGTTCCACCACAACGCCGGGCATGATGACGGAGTCGGCGATCTCAGCGCCCTTGCCGATGACACAGCCGGCGGAGACCACGGAATGCTTCACCGTACCAAAGACCTCGCAGCCCTCAGCCACAAAGCTATCGGAAATTTCAGCACCCTTGGCGATGAATGCGGAGGGCATGGCGTAGTTTCTGGCATAGATCTTGCGGCCCTTGGAGCCGTAGATGTTGAATTCGGGCTTCTCACCCAGCAAGTCCATGTTGGCTTCCCACAGGGAGTTGATGGTGCCCACATCCTTCCAGTAGCCATCAAACTCATAAGCGAAGAGCTTATGACCGGCGTTGAGCAGGTTGGGAATGATGTTCTTGCCGAAGTCATTTTCGGACTTGGGATCTTCCTCGTCCTCTTCCAGGAACTTCTTCAGGATGTCCCACTTGAAGATATAGATACCCATGGAGGCCTTGTTGGACTTGGGCTTCTTGGGCTTTTCTTCAAATTCATAGATGGCGCCGTCCTCGTGGGTATTCATGATGCCGAAGCGGGATGCCTCTTCCATAGGAACGGGACGGACAGCAACGGTCAGATCCGCGCCCTTTTCCTTGTGGTAGCGCAGCATGGCGGCATAGTCCATCTCGTAGATATGGTCGCCGGAGAGGATCAGCACATCGTCGGGGTTATACCGGGCGATGAAGGGAATATTCTGGTAGATCGCATTGGCAGTACCCTTGTACCAGTCGGACTTCTTGCTGCGGGCATAGGGGGGCAGTACGGAAACACCGCCGTGAGAGCTGTTCAGATCCCAGGGCTGGCCGTTGCCGATGTACTCGTTCAGCTCCAGAGGCTGATACTGGGTCAGAACACCAACGGTGTCAATATTGGAGTTGACGCAGTTGGAGAGGGGGAAATCGATGATTCGGTACTTACCACCGAAGGGAACGGCAGGCTTAGCGGTGTTCTCCGTTAAAACCTTCAGCCGGCTGCCCTGTCCGCCAGCCAGAAGCATGGCTACACAGTGCTTTTTCTGAAAATACATAACAGGTTCCTCCTTCATACTCTATTCTTTGCGTGGTCTGTCCTGTTTTTTACATAAGAAAACGGTTTCCTTGTAAATACGGCAGAAAACTCTCAATTTTTTGTGTTTCTGCTAAATAGCTTGGCATATATTATAACATTTTTGTCCGCATTGCACAAGCGAAAATCGATGAGAATTGCCGCAAGAAACGTTTTGCTTCACGGTTATACCTACCTCATTATATATTCTACCTCTGCAATTTGCGGATTTCCATTGGCATCCTGCCCATAAATCGGAGCAAAAACTTGTACTCTTCGTCAAGCTCATATTGAAAACCGGGGAAAAATGCGGTATTCTGTCTCTATTAGAGAGAAAAGAGGCGCTGATATGAAACAAAAAACCGCTCCGCTCTGTATTCTGGCTGCAGGCACTCTCTGGGGTACCATGGGGATTTTTGTCCGCCATTTTCAGTCTGTGGGGCTGGATTCCCCGGAGATCGGTACCCTGCGGGCCCTGATGGGTACCCTGATCACCGGACTGTACCTATTTCTGCGGCACCGATCCCTGCTGAAGATCCGGCTGCGGGATCTGTGGTGCTTTCTTGGCACCGGCATTGGCAGTCTGTTTTTTATGAATCTGACCTATTTTACCGCCATGCAGCATACCTCGCTGGCGGTGGCAGGCGTGCTTTTGTACACGGCGCCCATCTTTGTCATGCTGCTGAGCGCCGCTCTGTTTCGGGAGACCATCACCCGAAAAAAGCTGCTGGCACTGGCGCTGGCCTTCGGCGGCTGCATATTGGTTTCCGGAATCGGTACCAACAGCCGTGTCTCTCTGCCAGGACTGCTGTTCGGTCTGGGTGCAGGTGTCAGCTATGCCATGTATTCCATCTTCGGCCGCTATGCCATTCAGCGGGGCTACGGCTCCTGGACCATCACCTTTTATACCTTTTTGTTCTGCACCGTTCTGAGCTGCTTTCTCTGTGACTGGCAGACGGTTCTGCCTGTGGCCGCGCAGCCTGTGGAGCTGGGCTGGATCGGTGGCCTTGGTCTGGTCACCGCTTTCGCCCCCTATATTCTCTACAGTCTGGGGCTGGAGGCCATAGAAAACAGCCGCGCCTCCATTCTGGCATCCATCGAACCGGTGGTAGCCGCCGTCATCAGTGTGGTAGTGTTCCGCGAAACCCTGTCCCTGACCGCGGCACTGGGCATTACGCTGGTGCTGTCCGCCATCCTGATCCTGTCAAAAAAGGAATAGTTTTTTCTATAGGCATTGTGCGACCATAAAAACGGGAGTTGCGGCATGTGCGAAGTACGGTCTTTTTGCAGTCTCCTCCTGTCCTGTGACAGGCGGATTTTCTATCCTTTTTCCAAATCATTTACAACCACCCCGGAGCGGTGCTATAATACGATCAAACTCGCTTAGGAGGTGTGTGATGCTGCCCGGAATTGGTTTTTCCCTGCAGGCCCAATATGACCGACCCATAGAGCAGGTGATCGCCCTGCTGAGACAGGCGGGCTTCTGCGCCGTTTCTCCCGCATGGTCGCCGGAGCTGGATCTGGAAGCACTTGCAGACTGCGTCCACAGTCACGGCATGACGTTTCAATCCCTCCATGCCCCCTACCGAGGTATCCCCCAGTTGTGGGAGCCGGACTTGCCCCAGTCCGCAGAAGTTCTGGAACGGATGCTCCACTGTATCGATGTCTGCGCAGCATATCAAATCCCTGTGCTGGTCATTCACAGCTGGCAGGGGCTGATCTACACCTTCCCCGAAACCCCGTTGGATTTCCGGGTTTTCGACCAGATCGTACAATACGCCGGGCGTAAAGGCGTATCCATCGCCTTTGAGAATCTGGAGGGCGAAGAATACCTGCAGGCCCTGCTGACCCGCTACCGGAGCCTTCCCCATGTGGGCTTCTGCTGGGACTCCGGTCATGCGCACTGCTATCCCCACAAGCTGGATTTCCTGAAAGAATTCGGCGACCGGCTCATCATGACCCACCTAAATGACAACCGTGGCTGCCGGGACCCAGAGGGCGTTCCCCGCGCCATTGACGACCTCCATTTTCTGCCCTATGACGGCAATGTGGACTGGGAAGAAAACCTCCGCAGACTGCAAACCGCACCCCGGCAGGCCATCCTAAATTTTGAGATCAAGCTCCGCTCCAAATCGGAAGCTCCCGAGGATCTCCCCTACACACGGCTCACACTGGAAGAATTTGTGGCGCGATGCGGCCGCCATGCCCGTAAACTTGCCGCACAATATGATACAAGTCAGGACCACCCGTATAACGGGTGGCCTGCTCAGCCCCTATAAGGGGCTGATACCAGCAGAGCCTTAAGGCTCCCGAAGCGTATTTCTATCGCATACTTGCCCCGCTGCCAACTTCAGTTGGTGGTGGGACTTTTTAT
>JAZSCX010000045.1:0-47516 GCA_045530865.1 Candidatus Avilachnospira sp. | reverse complement strand
ATAAAAAGTCCCACCACCAACTGAAGTTGGCAGCGGGGCAAGTATGCGATAGAAATACGCTTCGGGAGCCTTAAGGCTCTGCTGGTATCAGCCCCTTATAGGGGCTGAGCAGGCCACCCGTTATACGGGTGGTCCTGACTTTTGTCTAAACGCCTGTAATTCAAGGCTTTTCATCGTTTTACCCTTCTGGGATAGTTTCAGCGGGAGTATAAGGCTCGGTTGATTGCAATGCTGGACAGCGAATTTATCCCCAAACATAAAGCACGCTGAAACTTTTCTCAGTGGGATAGTTTCAGCGTACTATTAAAAGTTTCACCGTGAACGGAATAGTTTCATTGTCATAGAAGAAGTTTCAGTGTCAAATATACTTAGGGGGCTATGGCCCTGCCCTCTCGGTAAACCGTATGTGTATAGTAATCTAAAACGAATGTAGTGGTGTGTTACAATACAACACCACGTTCTAATTGTGTTCAAGCCTAAGAATGAGAGTTAGACTTGGCAATTATTTACATACACAGTACATTTTCTATCGATCATTGTGCCAGAGCCTCAGAAAAAGAGGTGAAAATCTTTCTTGAAAGCTTACTCCAGATCTGAATATTGCAATACAAATGATTGACATTTAGGTTTACTTGTGATAAACTTGGTTTATAAACAGTAAACCAACGAGGTGATATTATGAAGCTTGGTCTGGTGGAGCAGAGATTTGCCGAACTGATCTGGGACAATGCGCCCATTCCCTCTGGGGAATTGGTGAAGCTTTGCGAAAAGGAACTGAACTGGAAAAAGCCTACCACCTATACAGTGCTGCGCAAACTCTGTGAGAGAGGGATCTTTCAGAATAAGGACGGCGCGGTGTCGCCGCTGATTTCCAGAGAAGACTACTTTGCTCTGCAGAGCGAGGAATTTGTGGCAGAGACCTTTGGCGGTTCGCTACCTGGATTCATTGCTGCCTTCACAAAGCGGCGCAGCCTGACTCCAGAGGAGGCCGACGCTATTCGCAAGATGATCGAGGAATTCTGAGCGTTCCCGGGAGGTGAGCCCCATGTCTGAAATGTTTCTGGAAGTGTTTAACCGCAGCATGGCCGCAGGCTGGCTGGCCCTTGCTGTTCTGCTTCTGCGGCTTGTGACGAAGAAGGCACCCAAATGGACACACTGCCTACTGTGGGCGCTGGTGGGACTACGGTTGGTTTGGCCATTTTCCTTGCAGAGCGCCTTGAGTCTGCTGCCCAGCCGGGAGATGCTTCCGCCGGAAACTCTGTACGATCGAACTCCGGAAATCCAGACCGGCATTGAGTTAATTAACCGTCAGATCAACGCTTCGTTTACCCCTGCTATGACTGCTTCGGAGGTTGCCAGCGTCAATCCACTGCAGATTTGGACCTGGCTGGCAGGCTGGTTATGGGTTGTTGGTGCCGCTCTGATGCTGGCCTATGCCGTGGTTAGTTGGCTGCGGCTGCGAAAACGGGTAGCTGTATCCATTAGGGAGAATGACGTATACTGCTGTGATGCCATTGACAGCCCATTCATTCTGGGAATCTACCGTCCGAAGATCTATGTACCCTCCGATCTGGAGGGACAGGCTCTTACCTATGTGTTGGCCCATGAGCAGGCGCATCTGCGCCGCCGGGATCACTGGTGGAAGCCGCTGGGCTATCTGCTGCTAACTGTGTTCTGGTTTCATCCACTGCTGTGGGTTGCCTACATCCAGCTGTGCCGAGATATTGAGTTGGCTTGCGATGAACGGGTGATCCGTGATCTGGATCTGGCGGAGAAAAAGGATTATTCCCAAGCGTTGCTGGCCTGCAGCGTCCATCGGCGGCAGATTGCCGCTTGCCCAGTGGCCTTTGGCGAGGTGGGGGTCAAAGCTCGCATCCGGTCGGTACTTCATTATAAAAAGCCTGCTTTTTGGATTGTAGCAATCTGTTTGGTACTGTGCATCGTGGCTGCGGTTTGCTTCCTGACGGATCCAATCGGCTTTCAATTGGAATTTGAGCTTGAAGACATCGCGCAGGCCAGCACCTTGGATCTGCGACTTAATTCGGGTCCGATCCAGCATGATCTGACCGCTGCGCAGCAGGAGGAGCTGTGGTTCCGGCTTCGGGATTTGAAACGGACCAGAAAGGCTGATGTATACGGTGGATTTACGCCCTTCTACTCGTTGTCTCTGCAGTTAACGGATGGAAGATGGTTGCGAGTCCAGGGCTATGCATTGGACGCTAGCATGGTGGATATTGTCTGGGAGGAGACTGCCTATCAGGTTCAAGATGAGGATTTCTGTGCCTATCTAAATCGTATCTGCGCAGGTGACGACCGGGCGGCGGCGCAGGAATTGGCGTATTACTCGTCTGCCTGCATCTTCATGAACCCACTCAGTTCTGTCATGGCAAGTGAAGATTCAGGCGACTATTATTATGCATCTGACAGTGAGTTTGTGATTGGTAGTCGGCGGACCATGACGGAGCGATGCATCGGCCCGGTGGTGTGGAACTGGCAGGACTTTCCCTGGACTGATGCAGAATGGGAAGAGAAGTTTTTTGCAAACCCTGTGGATGTTTCTGACTACGCTGACCGGAAATATCAACTCCTGGACCTGGAGCACTATCTGCTGCAAATGGATGGGGAACTCTGGCTGGTGGAGGATCACGGTGACAGCCGTGTGGGAATCTGGTCCATCTACAAACTGAAACAGGCGGACTCTTTGTCGGAGGCCCGGTGGATGTACATGGACGGCGCCGGAGAACCACTGGTTATCCAGTTTGATCTGGAATATGATGAGGTGCAGCTAACCTGTACTGGCGGTGTCCTCCACGGCACCTATGAAAACATCAACGACGACGTGCTGCATTATTACGGCGACCAGATTCTATACTGGACGGCAACAGCTTCAGAGGATGTCGCAGATGTTGCATGGGAAGCTGTTATCGAATTCACTGTATTTTTAGATGGAGAAAGGCTGTTTGCCGGATCGGTGGAAGCATCAGTGGATCGATATGGCGTGCCTTGGTTCCATGGAAGATCTCTGGAACCGGGGATCTATCAGCCTCGGATCGAATTTGGAGAGGACAATGCCAGCGTCCGGATCTGTGAACCACTACCCAGCGTAAAACATCCTGTTCGCCGTACCATCGGAGATCTGCGGTCAGGAGATATCCAGGGTATTGCCCTTCACAACGGTGCAGGTGGGATTGATCTAGAGGATCTGCGGCAGCTGCTGCAGCAGGCTGTAGAAAAGCCCGTCAACGGGCAGGATCAGCTTTGGTGGGGCTGGGAAATCCAGCTGATTCTAACAGATGAGCGTGTGCTGACCCTGGCTGTGGGGCCACTGGAAAATCAGGTCGAGATCCGCCAGGACGATCAGCTACTATATGTGTCCAATGAGGAACTGTACTGGCTGGTACGGACCTGTAACGATACGGAGCCTGCCGGGGTGGATCCAGTCGGTTACGAGTTGTGCCGAGAACTGGTGGATAGTCATCTGAATTATATTCCGGACCTGCCTGCCGGCGTGGAAAAGGAGCAGATCACCAAGGAACTGACAGGGGTTGTCCTTCAGGACAGCTCAGAGAAGCTGAACGCCCAAGCTTGGCGCATGGATGTGGCTTGGAATGTGGATCCGCCGGAACTATCAATCTGGTTAATCGCCGGTGGCGCGCAGATCGACAGCCAGATGCGTTGCCGCGGCATGAATGCTAGTGAAACCTACATCATCGTGGTGGACGGCGAACCCATCGGCTTTGTGGGCTGGTGGTTCCTGATGGATCGGACGCTAGATGACCAGTTTTCATCCCAAGATGATCTGATCAAAGCCGTTGAGAACGATGGATAATATCTGTATATCTTTACCATATCAGCACGATGGTTTTGATTCAAAACCATCGTGCTTTTTCTGCGGTGGAAATTTCATAACTATATGATATAATCCATTCGACAAATTGGAATTTATCTAACAAATCCTCTAAAACCGCCTAAAAACAGCGGTATATGGTGGTTTTTCGCTTGTTTTGCTCTTTGTCTTATGTAGTTTCCCTTGATTCTTCCCTTATGAGGAAAAACAAGGGAAACTTTTTTATGCTCAGCTTACCACTTGGTCGAGCATCCGGGCGGAAGATCGCTTCGTTTCCCGGTTGGCGTGGGCATAGATGTTCATGGTAGTTCCTACATCGGAGTGGCCCAGAAGTTCCTGCACATCCTTGGGTGCTGCGCCATTGGTCAACAGATTGGTGGTGAAGGTATGTCTGAGCAGATGGAAATGGAACTCTCCCAGATCAGGCATTACCTTTCTTGCCCTACGGCAGACGCTGCTTACCGTTGCGGGGGATTCAAAGGCTCCGTCCTGTCTTACGCAGACCATGGACAGTTCCTTATACCCCTCCGGTACTTCCTCAGTTCTCGGCAGGCTGTACACCTCGTAGTAGACCCGGTTCTTTTCTCTTACTTCCTTGTAATAGTTAAGGGAATAAAGGGGGCCGTACTTCAAACTGTTTTTGCTCTGTTCCGTCTTGGCCTTTCGCAGAAGCGCCGCTAGAGTGTCGCAGAAGTCCACGGTACGGATTTTCTTCCGCTTGGTGGTGCCGATCTCCGTCTTGTGCCGCTTGCCGTTGTATCGCATACTGCGCCGCACGGTCAGACACTGATTGTCCAAGTCGATGTCCTGCCAGGTTAAGGCACAGGCTTCTCCGATTCGCAATCCGGTGTAGTAGGCGATTTGGATGGGCAGCAGTGCCGGGTTCTCTTTCTGCTTCAGATAGTCCGTCAGCTTGATGTACTGCTCATAGGTGATCACATTGGAAGCTGCTTCCTCGTCATCATCGTCTGCGAAGAGGTTCGAGTCCTCTGTCTGCCACCGCCATACCACATACTCCATGGGATTGAAGCTCAGCAGCTTCTTCGGAAACACCGCAAACTTGAATACCCGTTGAAGCACCGCCGCAAACTGCCGCAGATAACCTTTGCTGAGTGGCTGAGCCGTTGTACCATCAGGGTTCTTTTCACCGAAGCAGAGATGATCCACATAGGCTTGCAGATGTTCCATGGTGATGGATTTCAGCTTCCGGTTAGCGATAGGGTGTTTCTTGATGCGCTCCGCAGTACTCTGATATAACATTACGGTGCCGTTACTGAGATTGCTGGGTTTCAGACTTTCTTCTACCCACACATCCAGCAATTCGCCTACCGTCATGTTATCAGCCTTGGCTACGAACTTTTTGGAATCATAGTCCTCCATTGCCTTGCGGAGCATGGCTTCCGTTTCACTCTTACTCTCGGTGCCGGGGAACTCTTTTTGAACTCTGTTGCCGCTTTCGTCTTCCACATAGAAGCGGTAGTACCACTTCTTGCCCTTTTTTCTTACAGATCCTTTTGCCATAGATAATACTTAGTCTCCTTTCTTATCCGTGGCAATCGGAACTGCGACATATGCTGTGCGTGAAATAATGTCGCTGGTCGATTGTATTGCTGCAATCGGCCTTTTTGCATTTTTACAATGCTCTTATTTAGCTGTCAAAGTGCCACGGTTAGTCGTTGTTTCCATTCAGTCGGTCACGGGCTTCCAAGGGGAGCTTGAACAAGTCACTTGTAATCCTGCCACCCTTGCCGTAATCGTAGATATGTAACAGTCCGTCCATGTAGCGCTTCATATCCTCAATGATGGGACTCATTTCCTGCTGGTAGACCCGTTCCACAATGGCACCGGATTCAATGGCATACCGCATGAGAGATTCCTTCAGTCCTTCATCGGTAGCTACCTGATCCGCCTTTTCCATAGCTCTTGCAAAATGTACCGCATACACGGAGTACAGATCAATGATGTTGCACAGGTGGCCTGCCAGGAACTGCTGATAGGCTTCGGAGCCAATCACGCTGTCCATCTCTTTCAGGTAGCTGTCCAGATGTTCCGTGATCTGCATTCTGCATTTTGTGTAGCTATCGTATTCCTTTGCGTCGGAAAGGCCGGTCAGCCATTCCGGGGTTGTCAGAAGCGCATCTGCGATAGATACGATCAGATACCGCTTCTCAGGTTCGACACCCTTGGATTCATAGCGCTGTATGGTGGATTTGTTTACACCAAGCCGCTTGCCGAGATCGCCCATGGAAAGATTCAGCTCCGTTCTTCTCTCCTTGACTCTCTCACCGACTTGTTTTGCGGTGAACACATTTGGTTCATTCATAGGCTTTTCACCTCCGTTGACATCATTGTAGCACATATCGTTGCAATTTGCAATAGTTATTTCCATATTGTTTTAAGTTTATTCATAGATAGCGTTGCAAAATGCGTTGACAAGTAATAGCAAACTAAGTATAATAATGGTACAGCCGTTGCAAAACGAGTATTTTGAAAAGGAGGTAAGAAAAATGAGCGTAGGCAAAATGGGACTGACCATCGAAGAAGCGGCAGAAAGCACCGGCATCGGACGCAATACCATGCGGAAACTGATCGACTGGGGCAAGCTGCCTGTTCTGAAGGTGGGACGCAAGACCATCATCCGTAAGGATGCCCTGGAGCGATTTATGGAGGTCAACCAGGGACGAAACCTTTTGGTTCAGAACGATGTGCGGAAGATCGAATGAGTACCCTCTCAGAAGCCCTCGGCGCTTGAGAGCGAAATACACCCCTCGCACAAATCTAACGATTTGTTCAAGCGGTATTTCGCCCTGCCGGGAGCCTGTATCATAGCTTCGGTGAAGAATTCTCAGCTATGATCCAGCGGAAATTACAGCCGCAATTTCCACTGCTGTTCCGGCTGCTGCGGCATCCAAAACAGCGCAACTGCCCATGGCCGTTGCAAAAGAGAACGACGGGGAAACGAGAGAGAACGAACGAGAGTTAAGCACGAACGGGAGCCAGAGAAAAACGGCAAATCAACGAAAGAACGGGAGATGATATATGGCACGGCACAGCTTTATCCGAATGTCAAAGCTGCCGAATGTTAAGGGAAGAATCGACTATATTTCCAGCCCCGACAGGCAGGAAAACCTATACGCAACCTACCAAACCGCAGATGCTGAGTTCTGGAAAAACCTTGCCTTTGAAAGTCAGCAGGAGTTCCGACGCTTCGGCACAGAGGGCAAGTGCATTGAAGCAAGAGAGCTGATCATTGCTCTGCCGGAGGTGTACACCACCTATGACCCCCAAGAGGTCTTAAAGGAATTTACAGAGGAATTTCACAAGCGGTTCGGTGTAGAATGCGTCAGCGCACTTCACCACAACAAACGCAAGACCAACTACCACATACATCTGATATTCAGCGAGAGAGCTTTGCTCCCGGAGCCGGATATCAAAATCGCCAGCCGCAGCGTGTTCTATGACGAAACCGGCAAGCGAGTACGCACCAAGAAAGAAATTACCGGAGAGGACGGGAAAATCAGACCGGGATGCACGGTCATCAAGAAAGGCGAAGTCTACGAACAGCATATGTTCACCCCCAAGGATGAACGGTTTAAGGACAAAGGCTTTTTACACAATTTGAAAGAAACCTATACCGATTTGATCAACCGGCATATCTCCGATCCGGCCCAGCACCTCCGGGTGTTTAATCCCAACGGTGTGTATCTTGCCACCAAGAAGATCGGCAAGAACAATCCTAAGGCGGCGGAGATCGAAGCGGACAACGCCGCAAGGCAGGAATGGAACCGCACAGCGGATATGGCATTACTGTCCGGTATTGCGGAAGAAACCATCATCGAACTGAAAAACGAGGAGATCCAGAACAAGGCCGCAGACTCCGTGACAAAGCATGGGTGGCTGCCGGAACTGTTCCGAAAGATCGTCCGCAGGGCAAAGGAACTGCTGCAAGGCATGATCCGCAGTACGCAGCTTCCGTCCAAACCGGTGCTGAATATGGACATAGCGGAGTTCCGCAAAATGCAGCAGCTGATGGCAAAGGCCCAGGCAGAAGCGAAAGCGATCCGTACCTTGCAGGATGTGGAATTGCCTAAGCTGCAGGCGCAGCTTGCGGATATCAAAGGTATCTTCAAAGGCAAGGAGCGCAAGGCGGTGGAAGCCCAGATTCAGAAGCTGGAACAGGAGATCCGGCAACGACTGGACGCACTGCCCACCATTTTGGAAGAGGACGGATACCCCGATATGCAGGCATTCACGGCCACCTACCGAAAGGCAGAAAAGATCGTCAGCCAGTACAACCGAGATCTTGTCCAGTGGGAACGGATGGTACAGAAAAAGAAGCAGCCCGCAGAAAAGCCGCCCGAGAAGCAAAGTGTCCGGGAACAGCTTCGCAGGCTCCAAGAGGAAGGCCGAAAGGAAAACCGAAACAGAAACCAGGATCACGAACGGTAACTTTGACAACAAAAAACACACCGCTCAGCGGAAGGATTTCCGCTGGTGGTGCTTACATACTGATATTCATTCAAGAGCCGGAAAAAACACTAAAAATCCGATGGGAGAAATCCAAACGATGCGGACATCATCCAAGGCAATCCCAGTGGAAAATGCGGTCATTTTCCCGGTTCAAGAGCCGAGAAAAATTCACAAAAAAAGGAGGATTTTCCATGAGAACAGGACTTACCAAGAAGCAGAAAGTCACGGAAGTTTATTACAACGCCAAAGACCCCACCGCAGAGGTCTACACCCATGATACCAAGCTGGAAAAGCGTCTACTTAAATACGCAGCCAAATTCCCGGAACTGTGCCAGCAGACCGACGATGACGAGCACGGCGGCCTGCGCTTCGAGATCGATAAAAGCAGAATCAGCATCCGGCTGACAACGCCCTACTCCCAAGAGCGTCGGAAGGCAGCGAGTATAAAAGCAAAGGAACACGGCATAAACAATCTATGATAACCTCCAACCATAATTTGTTCATATTTTATACAACTATTCGCCTCGAACGGCATCCATAATGTTGACGATTCCGAACCATTATGGTAAGATATTCTTACCATAATGGTTCGGAGGTGTGCCCCTATGTCTGATTTCTTTATGAATGATAGATACAGAGTGCTTGATTGTATGGCTCAACGGCAGATTATTGTCAACAATGAAACTGTAATCAAGCTATCGCAGCAGGAAATTGCGGATATGTTAGGTTTTACAAAATCGAAAGTCAATTCTATTATCCGTGAGCTTATCCAAAAAGGCTATGTGACACAGGTGAACACTCGTGGCAAATACGCATTAACAGAAAATGCAACCCGTGAGCTACGAAATATACAGAGTAAGGAGGTGGCTGTATGAACCCCAATACGATGCCGTTAGAGGCTGAGACTCGTGTTCTCATTGACCGCAGTCTTGAAAATCTTGGTTGGAAATTAAGCGGTAAAGATCAGAATGTCTATTATGAGCAGCCTCGTTCTGAAGCAGAGAAAAAGAAGCTCGGCGGAAAGCGCCCTGACTATGTTTTGTACTCGAAGGATAGCGACAAGCCTTTGATCGTTATTGAAGCCAAAAAGAAAGGTGTCCGGCTTGATGCAGCACTGGAGCAAGGTATCCAGTATGCAAAAGCTATTGAAGCACCTCTCGTATTCGCTACTGATGGTATTTTTTGCAAAGCATTTCATACTGTCGCAAATAGGCCTCCCATTCTTAACGGAGAAGAAGTAGACGAATTTATCCGCGAAGCACTTGCTTTGCGTTATTTGACATCCTATGAAGTAAATACCGTAAGCCCTAAAGTTCAGTATGACCGTAAAGAGCTTATCCGGATTTTTGACGAAGCAAACAATATGCTTCGTGGAGAAGGCCTGCGTGCCGGTATTGAGAGATTCGGTGAATTTGCAAACATTCTGTTCTTGAAGCTTATCAGTGAAAGCGAACAGATTAAGCGAGAAAGTGGTATTCCAACTAAATTTGATATTGCTTGCAGTTGGGATAGCATCAAGCAGATCCCTTCCTCTACTCGTATTGAGTATATAAACAAAACCGTATATGACAAGCTGAACGCACTTTATAATACCGATATTTTTACCCCGTTGCAGATAAGGGATGCAAGCATCTTGAAGGAAATCATGGATAAGCTTGATCCTCTGACCTTGACCGATGTTGATAGTGATGTAAAGGGTGATGCATTCGAGTACTTCTTGAAGGCATCGACTTCTACCAAAAATGATCTTGGCGAATATTTTACTCCTCGTCATATCGTCAAGACAATGGTTCGCTTGGTAAATCCGCAGATTGGCGAGAAAATTTATGACCCGTTCTACGGCACCGGCGGTTTCCTTATTGAGAGTTTCCGATATATCCATAACAATATGGCCCGAACCGAGGCTAATATGAAAACCTTGCGGGAGTCCACTGTATACGGAAACGAGATCACCAATACAGCCCGTATTACTAAAATGAATATGATCCTGGCCGGTGACGGACATAGCAATATCCAAATGCTTGACAGTTTGGCAAATCCTATTGATGGAACTGAAACCTATACAGATGAGAACGGTGTTTTGCACCACAAAGGATTTGACATTGTCCTCGCAAATATGCCGTATTCACAGAAAACGAAACACGGAAATCTTTATGATCTTCCAAGCACAAATGGCGATAGCATCTGTGTACAGCATTGTATGAAGGCAATCAATAGTGCTGCCGAAAATGGACGTATGGCACTCGTTGTTCCGGAAGGGTTCTTGTTCCGCAAGGATCTTGCGAAAACTCGTGAGTATTTACTGGATCACTGCCAGCTCCAAAGCATTATTTCTCTGCCGCAAGGTGTTTTTCTTCCCTATACCGGCGTAAAAACCGATATTATTTACGCGACCAAGGTAAATAAGAAGATTAAGACATCTGAAAAGAAGAAGGATTTTTGGTATTTTGATGTCAAAAGCGATGGATACACACTTGACAATCATCGCCGCAAGCTTGACACTCCCAGCGATTTGACAAGATATGAGGAGTATAGAAAATTAGATGCAGATCAAGCATCTGATATGATGAGAGTGGGATTTGAAGTAATCCCACTTGATAAAGTACGCCAGAATTCGTAAATTCTTGTTGGAAGTAGATACCGTATTGCCAAAACAGCAACAACTACATTTCCTCTTGTAAGCTTAGGCGACGAGAACCTCTTTACTATATATTCCGGTGGTACACCAAGTAGTAGTAAACCTGAATATTGGAACGGAGATACCAATTGGATTACTCTTGCAGATCTTCCGGCAGATGACCTTGTAACAGAGATATATCAATCGGAAAGAAAGATTTCTGAAAGCGGCCTTAATAATTCAAATGCGAAATTATTACCCGTAAATACCGTTGTAGTATCAACCCGTGCAACCATTGGTCGTGTTGGAATTGCAAGAACGCAATTAGCAACTAATCAAGGATTTAAGAATGTCGTTATAAAAGATCCCACTGTTATTTTGCCGGAATATTTGGCATATGCGTTAACGGCAAAAAAAGAGGATATGCTTGCGCTTGCAAGTGGGGCAACATTCAAAGAAATCTCTAAAGAGAATTTTTGTTCTATCGAGATTCCGCTTCCGCCAATTGAATACCAGCGTAAATTTGTTGCTGAACTTGATAAATATCGCATGATTATCAGTAACGCACAAAGCATCATCGCCAACTATGTTCCGGTATTCAAACTGGATTCCACATGGGAAACCAAACAACTTGGTGACATCTGTGCTTTTGAATACGGTTATACTGATACTGCATCCGATGTAGGAGATACAAGGTATGTGAGAATAACAGACATTGATTCTTCTGGAATGCTTTCGGACGATGAAGTAAAATATATCACTCTCGACGAGCGAAACACAAAATACCTCCTTAAAGAAGGCGATTTGCTTGTTGCAAGGATTGGTGCCACTTACGGAAAAACATTGTATTATGATCGTAAGGACCCTGCTGTATTTGCTTCTTACTTGATTCGACTCACGCTGGATGAAAGTGTTCTCCCTAAGTATTACTTCTATTTTTCTCAAAGTGACTACTATTGGGATCAAGCTCGCAATCTGGCTACCGGAGCCGGTCAACCACAGTTCAATGCCAATGCAATAAAATTGATCAACCTGCCTATCCCTCCCATTGAAGATCAAAGGAGAATAATTGAGCAATTTGAAAAAGAGCGTGCCCTTGTTGCCCCGGCCAAGGAAATGGTAGAGGTTTTTACTAAAAAAATGCACAGTAGAATACATGAACTGTGGGGTGAATAATAGTGTCAGATGTAGTTGATTATACCGAGGTACCATACCTGCAAGAAATATTAAACTACCTTCCTATTGATCCCGCTGATGAAGAGGACGTAATCAATTACATCCAAAACATCACCAATCTCATTGCAGTAAACTACAAATACGGGCAATACCAGTTTGCCTATTTTGGTCTCCATCTTCATTATATGACCTATATCTATTGTACGGCGTGGAAAATAGGGCAAATTGAGCCGGATCGCTACAAAGATGCCATCGTATTTGCACGCCCGTACAATGGACGGGAAAGAGATTTGAAAATTGAAGATGCAGATTCAATATTTGCGTATAGTCTGATTCCAGAAAAGGATATTGCGAGACTGTTCAAAATCATTGAATTGGATCGCTCCCAAATTTCTGCTGTTGGTGATCTGGTTGATACCAGAAACGAAATGGCACACGCATCCGGAAAGTTTGAAATATTGACAGAAGATGGCTTTGATGCTAAAGCCAGTAGCGTTCTCACTTCTATGTTGTGCATTCACAGATGCATGGATAAGCCAATCCGCAAGTGGTATTCTGAGGTGTTACTGAGTTTTTGTCAAGGCGAATATGATGGATACGACAATCCCAAAGATGTCATTTCTGAGCAAATGATCCAGTCGTTTAAGCTTTCTGTTAATGAGTTGCTGGTTTGTAATGAGATGAGTGTCAGCAGTTTGATTACTGCACACAGAGGGTATCAGACAAAGCTAAAAGATTTCAAGAAGTCCGTATCCGACCATTGTCAGGAAATGGGCTACATATAATTCTGAAGGAGGTGTATACATGGAAAATAGCAGCTTAACCTCAAAGACGGAACTAACTCCCATTATTCAGGAAATCAAATCCGTTTTAGATACTGCACGCAATCATGTTGCGCAGCAAGTGAATAATGAACTACTCAACACGTATTGGAACATTGGTCGGATTATTTGTGAATATGAGCAATCCGATCCGAGTAGAGCAGACTACGGGAAACAAACCTTAAAGGAATTGTCTCGTACACTTACAGAAGAATTCGGAAAAGGTTTTTCGAGATCCAACTTGCAGAATATGCGTACCTTCTATCTGACTTATGAGAAATGCCAGACACTGTCTGGCAAATTGAGCTGGTCGCACTATTGTGAGCTGCTGTCTATCTCTGATGCAGACAAGCGTAGCTTTTACGAGAAAGAAGCGGTCAATTCTGGCTGGTCTGTTCGAGAACTGAAGCGGCAAATTGAAAGCTCGCTCTTTGAACGCCTGTTGCTCTCTCGTGGCAATGCCAGCAAGGAACAGGTGCTTATGTTGGCGCTGCGCGGCAACGAGATTACTCAACCTGCGGATATTATCCGCGATCCCTATGTCTTTGAGTTCTTGGGGTTGCCAGAAGACAAACCGATGATGGAAAGTGATCTGGAGCGTGCGTTGGTACAGCAGATCGAAAAATTCCTGTTGGAGCTTGGTCGTGGTTTTATGTTTGTCGGCACACAGCAACGGGTAACACTGAACAACACCCACTACTATGTAGATATGGTGTTTTATAACAAGATTCTCCGGGCTTATGTGCTGATTGAGCTGAAGACCACCAAACTGACACCGGAAGCCGCCGGGCAGATCAATATGTACCTAAATTATTATGCTGCCGAGGTCAATGACCCGGACGATAACCCTCCTATTGGCATTATCCTGTGTACTGATAAAGATAGCATTACGGCAGAATATGCTTTGGGTGGCCTTTCCAACAACATTTTCGCTTCCCGATATATTCTCTACATGCCTAATAAAGATCAGCTAATTGCTCAGGTTGAAGCAGTTTTGAACAAGTGGCACAACCAGGAAAAACCAGATGAAATATAGGAAAATAAAGGTAACTTTTTGGCCTGTTAGTTTTCCAAAACGATCACACAAAACATCCGGAAGGTCTTACGGCCCTCCGGATGTTTTAGCTTCCTTGAGTAAAATGGACAAACGGTGAAAAAGCTATTGTAAATCAACAGGAACGTATACCGCTGCTCCCCAGCATTGCTGACCGGTTGCATCCATCGTGTTCCATAGAAGAGTTCCGCCATTAGGAGCAGTTTTGATAGGCTTGGCAAATGCGTTTACAATTACCATGTCAGTATCGTTGCTTATCTGGGCGAGAGTTCTATTAACCTCTCCTTCTGTTTCCCTTTCCACAATTAGAAGCGGAATACCAGTTGCTTTAGAAAGCGCACATGCCGCATATATTACGGCCCACTTATGTAAAAGGTCAATGCAACCATTATCTATGTTGTTGCATATTTCCTCGCAAGTAAACCCACCACTCGTTAACAGATCTTTCTCCCGTGGTGTTAATTCCCTTGATATATTGCCGCCTGGATTACACAGGACGATCAGATCAATTGACTTAAAACTCTCCTGTTGTTTAGTCAATGCATAGATCATTCCCCATTCTTCAACAAGGTCTTTCTTCCACAGGAGTGCATCTGCTTGGCTAAAATCAGGGCCATCTATAGTTTTGATTTCAGATGTATAGTTGTGCTTTTTAATTAAATTATCGGTATGCGTAATGGCTTCGTCATTTATATCAACACTAATAACACTGTAATCACGCAGAAGAAAAGCAAGCGTTGAATATCCAGCACCGCAACCTAATTCCAGAATTCGTTTACACGATCCTTCTGGTAAACATAGTTGGATAATGTCACACAACCATCCATAGTCACCGTCATCAAAGTGCTGTTTTGCGTTAAGCGTCCAATTGGCAATATATTCTTTTTCTAATAAATCATCATTCATGACAAAATCCCCATTCATTGGCGTTTAATTAATTATAGCACACTTTTATGTTTTTTCTACTGTTCCTTCAGAATCAAGGCCGCCCCGAAATCGGAGCGGCCCGGTTGGATTATTTGATACAAATTTCTGCCTGCAGATAGTCGTCAGTCACGCATAACCTCTAACATTATCCTTGCACCCAGCCGGAAACTGTTTTGGAATAACATATTCTCCGCCATGACCTGATGCTCCCTTACACAATCTGCGTATTTTACAAACAGTTCTTTCTGTGTATCTGTCATAGTAGCGAGCAGCTTATCTTCATTCCGGCTTATTAGCTGAAGCAGCTCTTTGTATTCCTTGCTGGGAGAAATATCATACTCAGCAGGCTCAATATTGCCGTACCACAGTTCTTCCAAAATGTTCATGCGAAGATCACCTCCGCATTTACAATTTCCTCTGCCCGGTTGCGGATGTTGTTCATAGCACCGACCCAGGCCATTTGATCTTGCGCTTTTAACTGCTCGGTGATACCTTCCTTTTCGGCCAGTTGCTTCATCAACCGCTCAAACATTTCCGTTGCCCGATTGTCGATCTCTGCAAGGTGGCTGTTCAGCTTGCCGCTGAGAAGCAGGGTGGTATGTAGCACCGGGCGATGCTCCTTGATGTACCGCAGATGCTTCCTTCCCCACATTCCGATAGGCTGGGCAGCTTCTTCATCCAGCACCAAACAGGGGATGTAATAATCGCCCTGCAACTCATACCAAAGACCGTTCTGCTCGTTATAAATGTACTTTTCCATTATGTAATCTTCCAAGATTTTTATATTCGCACATATGTCACAAGTTCCCGATTGCCACACTCTGTTATATCGTTTTATCAGATTTTCCTTCCCTTGTTTTTGCCCTTATGGGGTGTCATAGACAAGGTAAAACAGTGTGAAATCATATAATGGGATAAGGTGAGCAAACTGCGAAAAACCATTGTGCTGCAACGGTTTTGGAGGATTTTGTTAATGCCCTATGGAGGGTAATAACAGCATTAGATTTTTACAAATTCAAATTGGAAGTTGTCGAACAGATCGGTATGGTTTCACTTGTGGTACCATGGTTTCATTTTTCACTTGTCAGAGTGAAATCCTATGAAACCTTTTGAAACCGTATCATTATTATCAACTGTTTCCAGAAAAACGGCATCCGTCTTTGACGGGTGCCGTTTTTATTTCGCTGCGGTTTCCATGCCTTCCTTGATGCCTTCTGTGCTCTCGGGCAGGAACAATACTTTTATAGTGGCAAAGATGATGCGAAGATCCTCAAAAAAGCTGGGGTGCGCGATGTACATCAGATCCATCTGGAGCTTGATATAGGGTGAGGTGTTGTACTTGCCGTAGACCTGTGCATAGCCGGTGAGGCCGGCTTTGGCCTGCAACCGCAGACCGAATTCCGGCAGCTCTTTCTCATACTGCGCGGCGATTTCCGGCCGCTCCGGCCGGGGACCAACAATGGACATGCTGCCGCTGAAAATATTTAGCAGCTGGGAAGTTCGTCAATCCGCAGCTTGCGGATGACCCGTCCTACAGGTGTGATTCTGGGATCGGCATCTCCGGTGGAGAGACGGGCCACACCGTCTTTTTCTGCATCCGGGCACATGGAGCGAAATTTCAGAACTTGGAATTCTTTGCCGTTTTGCGTCAGGCGCTTCTGTTTGTAAAAAACCGGGCCGCCGTCTGTCAGCTTAATGGCTGCAGCGGTGATGAGCATGACCGGCAGCAGCACCACCAGCGCCACAGCAGAGACAACCACATCAAACAATCGCTTGAACAGCAGGTATTCCGGCGTGGGATCGTACCGGTCCACCCGCAAAAACGGCAGATGGAACAGATTGACCCGCTTGGCGCTGCTCATGAGAATGTCACCGATGCGGGGCATGACATAGGCGGTAATGTTATTTGCAACACAGTATTTCAGAATCTGGTTACGCGCACCGCTGTGGATGCCGCAGAGAAAGACGGTTTCCATGCCATTGATGGGCAGATATCCTTCCTCGATGCACCGGTCAGCCTTTACGGAACGCACTACATTGTATTTCTTCCGGAGACCGTAAACGCTGATCAGGGCATCCACGGTTTCTCCGTGGTCATAGACAATGACGGTACGCTTGGGCGGGTACTTATTGAAGTACCACTTGTGGGCCAGTACGCACCAAAGGATGGACAGCACGACCTGCACGGACAGGTTGAGCACCATGGGCCAGACTGCAACCAATCGCCGGCAGGTCAGGCACATGACGGCATAGAGCAAACAATCAGACATGATCAGCGCCAGGGCCTGACTGTAGATCATCTCGGAGATCCGAACCATGGAGACGTAGAAGCTTTTGTAAATGCGGCCATAGGTCACATAGAGGACGATGAATGCTGTGGGAACCAGAAAGACCGGCTTCCAGAAGCTGTAGACACCGTCGGTAGGCGCATAAAACACGATCCATGATGCAATGACCGCTGCGGTCATCAGTAATATATTCAGCAGCTTCGTAATGCGAAGTGTTACACGGTAAGAAAAAGTTTCCATATCATTCTTTCTCAGCAGTTCTCGGGGAAGGTTATTTCTTCAAAGTTGGGGCAGGCGGGATGCTTGGCACCCGGGAAAAGTCCTCCTGACATCAGCAGAGCCTTGCGCAAGCGGGGAACCGACGCCAAATATCCGGTGTGCTGCCCGATTGTACAGGCTCTACTCTGTTATACCATATTTTTTGTGTTGCACTTCATATGACAATCTGCCGGGAGCTGAGAAGCTCTGCGGGGTTGGGAGGGATGGCTCCCGCGAGAAGGATATCGCAGTTCATTTTCGGATGCCGGAAAATGCATTCCTCCCAGGCGGCATTGCTTGTCAGCAGAGAGGTCAGACCTGCCTGATATTCGGAGCGGACACGCAGCAGGCGCCGCAGCGTGGGGTTTCTCAGGTCGCAGTCGATGAGAAGTACCTTGGCACCGGATTCCGCAAGAGTGATGGCCAGATTGGTGGCCACGGTGCTCTTACCTTCGTTGGGGATGGAGCTGGTGACGATGATCGTCTTGCACTGCTTGTTGATGGATGCGAAGCTCAGGTTGGTGCGCAGGGATTTAAAGGCTTCGTTGTAGGCAAAAGGAGAGCTGCTGCTCAGCAGCATGGAGCCGTCAACGTATTTACCGTCATACTTGCCCATAATATGTGCCCTCCTTCCCTTCGGCTTTCGGCTTCATACAGAATTTGTAGTCCGGAATGACACCCAAAACCGGCAGTCCCAGATCATTCTGAAGGTCGGTTTCCGATTTGTAGGTGTTGTCCAGAAGAAAACGGATCAGTACCACAGCAATCACCCCCAGCATACAGAGAAAGGCGGCCAGCACGGTGTACAGATTGGTATGCGGCGCCACAGGCGTGCTCTGCAGGTGCGCAGGCTCGATGGTTTTGACCGAGCCGGCCTCCACGGCTTCGATGATGATATCCGGGCAGATCCGGACAATTTCCTCTACGATCCGCAGGGCCTGCGCATGGTCGGAGGACTGCACGGCGATCTTCATCACCTGCGTATCGTTTACGGAGGTAACAGAGACCTTCTGTGCCAGCTGTTCGTAGCTGATGGGCAGATCCAGAACTTTGACTACGGGATCCAGCACGGGCTGGCTGCGGATGATGATGGCATAGGTATTGACCAGCTTCTGCGCGGAAGTAATCTGGTCATTGGTGACGGAGCCGGTCTGCTCCTGCCTGGAATTGACGATCATTTTGGCGCTGGCTTCATAGACCGGAGCTACCAGAAATCTGCAGACGCAGAACGTGAGGAAACCGCCGATCAGACCGGCTGCCAGGATCAGCAGAAGGTACTTTTTCAGTAGTCCGAACAGCTGCTGGATACTGATTGCCTTGCTGTTGAGGTCGTTTGTCGAATTCATAGGTGGGCCTCCTGTGTCAGATTGCTGTAGGATGGGGTTGCGGGCTGAGATTTTTCGTAGACATTTATGGCAAAAGTCAGTATCATAATGTTCCATATAGGCTTGTAGGCCGTCAGGGACAGGGAAAGGCACATAAAGATCATGCCAATGTAGGCACAAAGAAGCGGATACTCCTTGTTTTTGAGCAGAATGAGCAGAACCGTTCCCTGAGAAAGCAGCTGCAGCAGCAGTCCTGCGATGCCCAGCGTGATCAGATTGTCCAGATACAGATTGTGGGCAACACGCCCGAAGGTATTGACGATCGGCGTTGTACCGTAACCGTGACCGACCAGCATACGGGGAATGCTGTCTGTGGAGTAATGGCGGAGAAGATCTCTCCAAATCTTGGTGCGCCCGGTGGAGCCCTTTTCGGCAATATAGTCCCATGAGAAGCGCTGTGAGACGCTTTCCGGCATTTGTGTTAAAATCAGATCGAAGGAAAAAGAGAGCAGCGCGATCAGAAGAACTACCAGTGCAATGTTTCGGAACTTGTGTTCTGTTCTCACCAAAAGCAAACAGACGAAGCAAAAGATCACCGCCACAAAGGCGAGCAAAGCGCCGCGGGAACCGGTCAGCAGCACGATGGCAAGAATTAATACGGTGGGGAGAATATGGATCTTCTTCTGCTTCAGCAACAGCTGACAACAGTGATGGGAAAATGCATAGAGAAAATAGCCATTAATATAGTTCTGATCCTGGGAATCCTGTCCCAGCAATAGAGTCAGACGGCCACCTGCGGAGTAATCAGCAAAAACAAGCATCAGAAGAATGGTCAGCCATCCGCCCAGCAGAAGGCATTTCTTCATAAGCTGCAGTTCGCGGTCGTTGTATTCCTTCAGAATGCCCAAGCAGAAAACCAAAAGCAGGTTCAGGGTCAGTGTTTCCACGGAGGCCAGTGTCCTGTCAATACTGACCGTGTAGAAAAAGGAGAGAACCGCCAGAATCCAGAACAGCAGCTGCAGGATCAGCAGCGGGGAGAACCGGATTTTCAGGGAACGAACATTGAACAACAGAAGTACCAAAGGCAAAAATGCTGCGATCTTGAGCAGAGAACCGATGGTGTCGATCTGAAAGCTGTCGGTGGCTGCGATCAGAAAATAGAAGCCAATGCCATAGACCACGGGTCGGATCGGCTGCTGTATGCTCCGGATGCTGCATCGGCCATCCAATTTGATCCCTCCATGCGCATTTGTAAGTAATAATAAAAACCTGCACGGATCATCCTTCTGCATGACATGTACAGGTGATGGATAAGTATAATCTCAGTCTGAGGAGACAGATGTGTGTAAATAAGCCAATATTTTATCTATTTTAGCTATTTAAGCCTGTCTGTAAATGTTATTTTCTGGATATGTTGGTGATCTTTTATCGTTTCCTGGATGGTTACAGATATCAACACCCTAAACATACAGGATTGGGATAGTGTTTGTCTGCTTCAGTGTGGCAAAACGGCAGGATTCGTCAAGATTCACACAAAATTCGGTTTCGGTTGTGCAGGGAATACCGGTTGTGATACAATATAAAAAAGGAGGCGGGAATATGCTGACCAATCAGATCATGGATGCCTATATTGCCATTCTGGAAGAAGAACTGGTTCCGGCGATGGGCTGCACGGAGCCCATCGCTATTTCCTATGCCGCCGCAAAGCTGCGGGATGTGCTGGGGGCACGGCCTGCGGTCATTGAGGCCAGTGTCAGCGGCAATATCATTAAAAATGTCAAGAGCGTGGTGGTGCCCAATACGGGTGGCCTGCGGGGCATTGAAGCCGCCGTGGCTGCCGGTGTGGTGGCAGGTGATGCAGCCCGGGAGCTGGAGGTCATTTCCGATGTGAGCGAAGCACAGCTCAGCGCCATCGGAGACTATCTGCAGCAGACGGAGATCGTGGTTCTCTGCGCTGACACGCCCCGGATGCTGGATATTGTTCTGTCCGGTTCGGCGGGCGGGCACCGCGCACTGGTGCAGATCGCCAACAACCACACCAATGTGGTGCGGGTGGAGAAAGACGGCGAGCTGCTGCTGGATATGCCCCTGAGCGACAGTCCGGAGGACAATCTGCAGGATAAATCCGTGCTGAATGTACGGGATATCGTGACCTTTGCCGATCATGTACCGCTGGATCGGGTACGCCATCTGCTGGAGCGGCAGGTGCAGTACAACAGCGCCATTGCGGAAGAGGGCATCGTCAACAACTGGGGTGCCGGAATCGGCAAGATTTTGCTCCATGAATTCCCGCAGAATATCAAAAATGAGGCGAAGGCCTATGCCGCTGCCGGTTCCGATGCCAGAATGTCCGGCTGCGAGCTGCCGGTGATCATCCTGTCCGGTTCCGGCAATCAGGGAATTACCGCCACCATGCCCATTGTCCGGTATGCAAAATACTTGGGCGTTTCGCAGGAGAAGATGTACCGGGCGCTGCTGGTTTCCGATCTGGTGACCATCCATCAGAAGTCCGGCATCGGACGGCTGTCGGCCTTCTGCGGCGCGGTCAGCGCAGGCTGCGGCGCAGGCGCCGGTGTGGCCTATCTCCACGGCGGCGGCTATGAGGCGGTTTCCGGTACGCTGCTCAACGCCATGGGTATGATTTCCGGCACTGTCTGTGACGGCGCCAAGGCCAGCTGTGCGGCAAAGATCGCCGCGGCGGTGGAAGCCGGTTTGCTGGGCTATCAGATGTATTTGAACCACCGGTTCTTTGGCGACGGCGAGGGCATTATTTCCGGCGATGTGGACCGGACCATCTGGAATGTGGGCGTCATGGCCAAGGAGGGTATGCAGGAGACCGACCGGGTGATTCTGCAGATCATGACAGGAGATTGCAAATGAGGTTTACATAACAAATCCGCACCCCTTGGGTGCGGATTTGTTTATCGATTGCTGTGGGAACCCTGAATGACCTGTTCTTCCTCAAAAATCCGGTTCATAGTGTTCAGCGCCCGCTTTTTATCCCCTGTCCAGAGGGGTGCGATCAGGTCTTTTTTTGCGCCGTCGCCGGTCAGGCGGTGAACCACCACATGGGCTGGCAGCACTCGCAGGCAGTCGGCAAGAAGATGGCAATATTCCTCCAACTCCGGCAGTCGGAACTTCCCGGCGGCATATTCCACGGCCAGATCGGTATTCTGCAGCACATGAAGCAGCTGCAGCTTGATACCATCGGTATACTTTCCCACATAGCGCACGGTTTCCAGCATCTGCTCCCGGCTTTCCCCCGGCAGGCAGAGAATCACATGAGTGATGACCTCGATCCCTCTGGCGTGGAGGTTGGCAACCGCCTGCTCATAGACCGGCAGTTCATAGCCCCTGCGGATATATCTTGCCGTTTCCGGATGGAGGGTCTGCAGACCCAGTTCCACCCAGACCGGTTTGATGCGATTCAGCTCTGCCAGCAGATCGAGAACCGGCTCCGGCAGACAGTCCGGACGGGTGGCAACGGACAAAACCGCCACATCCGGATGGGAAATGGCGCTGCGGAACAGCGGCTCCAGATAGGAAACCGGGGCATAGGTGTTGGTAAAATTTTGAAAATAGGCAATGTATTTGCCGTCCTTGATCTTGGCGGCAACTCTGGTTTTGGCGGCTTCGATCTGTTCCAGAACGGTTTTGCCGCTCTGGGCAAAGGCGCCACTGCCGTCTGCGCCGCAGAAGATGCAGCCCCGGGTATCCAGTGTGCCGTCCCGGTTGGGACAGGTCATGCCGCCGTCCAGTGCCAGCTTATAGACTTTGCAGCCGAATTGTTGCTGCAGATGGTCGGATAATGCATGATAATGTGCCATACGCATCCCCCACTTCTTTCTTAAACAGGATACCATATTTTTGGAAAATGTGATATACTAAATCCAGAAATCATATGGAGGATGTAACCATGCTGAATTCCATGCTGCATTATATTGAAAAAAGTCCCACTTGCTTCCATGCGGTTCGGGCTCTCGAAGAGATCCTGCAGGCCAACGGCTACCAGTTTCTGCCGGAGGGCGGCTGGGAGCTGGTTCCCGGCGGCAAATACTACACCACCCGCAGCGGCTCGTCTCTGATCGCCTTCCGCGTTCCGACGGTGGCCCCCACCGGCTTTATGATGGCTGCCGCGCATACGGACAGCCCCTGCTTCCGCATTCGGGATCATGCCGATCTGCCCGGTGCCTATGCCCGCCTTTCCACGGAGCGGTACGGCGGACTGATCAACGCGCCGTGGCTGGACCGTCCCCTGAGCATTGCCGGACGGGTTTTGCTGAGAAACGGCAGCAGCGTGGAGAGCCGACTGGTGGATTTCGAAAAGCCGATGGTGCTGATCCCCAATCAGGCCATCCACCTGAACCGGGAGGCCAACAACGGTCTGAAATACGATGCTGCCCGGGAGCTGTTCCCACTCTACGGCGAAAAGGGCGCCAGCTTCCGCAGAGACCTTGCCAAAAAGCTGGGCTGCGCCGAAGAAGATATTTTGGCCACCGATCTGTTTGTCTACTGTCCGGAAAAGGGTCTGGTCTGGGGTCCGGAGGGGGAATTTGTGTCCTCGCCCCGACTGGATGATCTGGCCTGCGTGTACAGCAGCCTGCAGGGCTTCCTGATGGCGAAGGCCACCTCTGCCATTCCGGTGTTCTGCGCCTTCGATAATGAAGAGATCGGCTCCGAGACCAAGCAGGGCGCGGCGTCCATGTTCCTGCCGGATACCCTGCAGGCCATCTGCGAGGCGTTGGGCCTTTCTCCCGCGGCCTACCGCCGGATGCTGACCCAGAGCATGATGCTCTCCTGTGACAACGGGCATGGCCTGCATCCCAACCGTCCGGAGATGGCGGATCAGCTGGAGGCTCCGGTGCTGGGCGGCGGCGTGGTCATCAAGCATTCCACCCGCTATGCCACCGACGGTGTGGCTTCTGCGGTGTTCTCCGAGATCTGCCGAAATGCCAATGTGCCGGTGCAGCACTATTCCAACCGCCCCGATCAGGCAGGCGGCTCCACCCTGGGAAACATTGCCAACACCAAAACCGGTGTTTCCACTGTGGATATCGGCATGGCGCAGCTGGCGATGCATTCCTGCTATGAAACAGCAGGCAGCAGGGATGTGGACAACTTTATCCGTGCCGCCGCAGCCTTCTTCGGCACCGCTCTGCAGGCAGAAAACGGCTGCGTGACCATTGGGTAATTCAAAGCAATGCTTCCATTGTCAGCCTGCTGCCTAAGGAAAAGCCGTCGCAGAAGGCCAGCTCCAGCATGCAGAGCAGGTATTCTTCTGCACAGTCGATGTATCTTTGGAATAGTTTATTTTGCGCTTCCGTCAATCCCGCGCTCAGCTTCTCACGGTTCCGCTCGATCAGACTGATCATATTCTTTACCTCGGGATCATGAGAACCGCAGTTCTCACAGGGCGCAAGATTTCCGTTCCAAAGGTCTTTGATTGTCTGGCGCATTTCTGGTTCCTCCATGGATTATTTGCATTAGAATTATATGACGAAATGTCATATATGTCAATATGAAATATGACAAAAAGTCATTGGGTGGTTTTATGAATAATAACTTACGAAAGCTGAGACAGGAACACAACTTGAAACAGATTGAAGTGCAAGAGAAAACGGGAATCGATCAAGCACTTCTATCCAAATTTGAAACCGGCGAAAGAGTGCCGCCTACCGAAAAGCTTCTAATTTTGGCCGATTTCTATGATGTGAGTCTTGATTACCTGTTATGCCGCACCGAGAATCCTGAGATAAACAAATGATATGAATTCGTAAGTGGTTGAGGTAATTAATTAGTCAGCGGTTACTAAATGTATTTATTTGTCTGCTTATCTGCCATTATAACATATATTTTGGCAGAAAATATGCCGTGTTGTCATATGCAAAAAACATGCACAAAGCCGCCCTTGGCTCCCCTTGAGTAACCACTGATTAATTGTACTGGCGCAGAAGCGGCCCACGCCTTCCCCTTGAGGGGAAGGTGGCCCGAAGGGCCGGATGAGGTGGAAATGTTTCGAATTCGCCGAGATTTTCTATCATTTCGAAACATTTCTCCGCACACCTCATCAGTCAGCCTTGAGGCTGACAGCTTCTCCTCAAGGAGAAGCCTTGGTGCATACCATTTAATCAGTAGTTACTTGAGGGGAGCTGGCGGCCGCAAGGCCGACTGAGAGGTGTGTGCAGGCACTTCCTGCGGGCGACCAATGGTCGCCCCTACCACATGATCGATAACGGTTCGCAGGGGCGGCCCCCTCGTCCCCCATTTCAGGGGGGTGGTTTGCGCAGCAAACCGGGGGGTTGCTGCGTCTATATCACTGCCAACAGGGTCGAAACAACCCCCAGCCTCATTTCATTCGGCAGCCCCCTAAAAGGGGGCACAAGCCGCCGTGACGGATGAGGTGTAGGGCACGCTTGCAGATTCAAATAAAATATTCAGTGCCTGCACGGTAGATGGAGAAGTGCAGGCACTGAATATTTTATGACCGTTTTTGGCGGAAACAGAAGGTAACCGCGAAGAACAAGGCCAGATACAGGCTGATGACGGCGCCGGTGGAGCAGCCCAGATAGAAGCTGGTGACAAGTCCGGCGATGCTGCAAACCAGTGCGCCGAGAATGGCGAACAGGTGATACTCCCGCAGGTTGCGGGCGATATTCCGGGAGGCCGCTGCCGGCAGAACCAGCAGGGAATTGACCACCATCAGGCCCACCCAGCTCATGGACAGGGTCACCACCACGGCAATGCAGACGGTGAACAGCGTCTCATAGCCCCGGACGGGGATGCCGCGGGAGGAGGCCAGCTGCGGATGGATGGAGGTCAGCACCAGACGGTTGGAGGCCAGCACCCAGAATACCAGAACCAGAAGCAGCACGATGGCCAGCAGGCCGATCTCCCCGGGGGTGACGGAGAGAATATCGCCGATCAGGTATTTGTTGAACTTGGTGAAGCTGCTGCCGCCCAGGGTGGCAATGAAAATGCCCAGCGCCACGGCGGTGGAGGAAAACACGCTGATGATGGTCTCCGCCGCGTGACTGGTGCGGCTTTTTACATAGGAGAACAGTAATGCGATGACCACGGCCAGCAAAACCGCCCATGCCATGGGCAGCGCGGAGCCGCAGAGCACGCCGATGGCAATGCCGGTAAAGCCGGAATGGCCCAGCGCATCGGAGAAGAAACTCATTTTGCCCGTGACGATCATGGTGGACAAAAGTCCAAACAGGGGCGCCATGAGCAAAAGCGCCAGCAGGGCGTTTTTCATAAAATTCATGGACAGCCACGGCAGGGGAACCAGTTCGCAGAACGCATACCAAAGACTCATGCGCGGCCACCTCCCATATGGAACGCATCCAGAAATTCCTGCGAGGAGAGAACCTCCGGCGGCGTGCCTTTTTTTAGAATTTTATGGGAGATCAGCACCACCCGGTCACAATAGCGTTCCAGCATGGAGAAATCGTGGGTGGTCATGAGGATGGAAAGATCGTAGGTATGGCGGATCTCGTCCAGCATCTGCATCAGCAGATCCATGCCCTCCACGTCCACGCCGGAAAGGGGCTCGTCCAAAATCAGCATATGGGGCATGGGCTCCAGCGCCAGCGCCAGCAGCACCCGCTGCACTTCGCCGCCGGACAGGTCGCCCACCCGTTTGTCAATGAGGGCTTCGCCGTGGACACGGGCCAGACAGTCCAGCACCAGCTGCCGGAATTTTTTGTTCACCGGCAAAAAGGCGGGCCGTCCGGACAGGGCACAGCGGAACAGATCCAGCACACTGATGGGGTCGCCCCGGTGGAAGCCGGGATTCTGGGGCACATAGCCGATGCGGAGCTTTTCCGAGCTGCCATCGGCAGGGGAAAAGGAGATGCTGCCGCTGTAGAGCTGCTGTCCCAGAATGGAACGGATCAATGTGGATTTTCCGGCGCCGTTGGGGCCAATCAGCGCCACCATCTGGCCGCAGTGCATATGCAGATTGATGTTTTCCAGCACCGTTTCATTGCCGAAGCGGACGGAAAGATCTTCGATTTTCAGGCAGCAGCTATTCTGACAGCTGCCCCGATGGGGTCGTTTGTTTGTCATGAAAGCGCCTCTTTCAATGTATCGATGTTGTAGGTCATGGCGGAGAAGTAGTCACCGTTCATGGCCATGTCCAGTGCAAAATGGGGGGTGCCGATCTCTGCTTCGATGATATCCGCAGCGGAAACTGAACCATTGACCTCCGTGAATACGGCGGGAACACCGTGTTCCTCCACCAGTTCCATGATGGCGATCAGCTCGGCAGCAGAGGCCTCGCTGCCGGATTCTTCCTCGATGGCAGCGGCTACGGTCAGGTCAAAGGCATGGGCAAAATAGGAAAAGCCGTCATGGAAGGTGATCAGCTCCCGGCAGGAGAGGGAAGAAAGGGTTTCTTCTCCGTAAGCCTGCAGTTCCTGCAGCCGGGAAACCAGTGCATCCGTATTGCTGCGGAAGGTAACGGCATGGGCCGGATACAGCTCCGTCAGGGCGGCACAGATGTTTTTCGCCATGATGGCGGCATTGGTGGGATCCAGCCAGATGTGGGGATCGTACTCGTGTTCGTGGTCATGGTCGTGATGCTCGTGTCCGCCCGTTTCCAGAAGGGAAACGCCGGATGAACAGTCGTAGACTGTAGTGACTCCTCGTAGAGCATCCTCCATGGTTTCCTCCAGTCCGGCGCCGGACAAAAGAACGGCATGGCTGGTGGTCAGGGCTTCCATCTGGCGGACAGAGAGGGAGTAGTCATGCAGACAGGATACATTCTCGGTGATCACCTGCGCCACGGTGATTTCGGTGCCTTCCGCAATGGCTTCGGCAAACTGCGCTACAGGACCCGTGGTAGCGGCAATATGGGCAGGCTGGGAGCTGCTGCAGCCGGTCAGGAGTAAAAGCAGCACAGCCGTCATGATCCATTTGGAAAAACGCAATCCAATCATTCCTTAAAGGTCAAATTTCCACAACATAATTATAGAAGAAAACATTGTACTTTGCAAGTCCGGAGCCACTTGCATTGCTGCGGCAATTTGACTATAATTGGTTCAGAATGCGAAACAAAGGAGATTTTGCCGTGAAGCATCGGAAAAAACCGGGCATGCTCCGCCATGCAGGCCCCAATCTCAGGGGCTATGAAGGGTGGGCAGCGGCCTCGGCGATTTTTATTACGCTGGAAGTGCTGCTGGAGGTACTGATCCCCCGGCTCATGTCTGTGATTGTGGACGGCGGCCTGTACCGCAAGTCGGATTACGGCCTGCAGCGGTGGTTTCCGCTGTCTCTGGCGGAGAACCAGAGCCGGTTTGTGCTGACGGTGGGTGCGGTGATGGTCATTACGGCCTGCCTGTCCATGACCTGCGGCGTTATCAGCGCCCGGGCGTCAGCGGTGGCCAGTCAGGGATTTGCAAAGAACCTGCGCAATGCCCTGCTGGAAAAGATTCAGAGATTCTCCTTTGCTAACACCGACCGGTTTTCCACCTCCAGCCTCATCACCCGCACCACTACGGATGTCAACACCGTCCGTACCACCATGCAGCAGCTGATCCGCACCATGGTGCGGGCGCCCTTTATGATGGTCATGTCCTCGGTCATGGCGCTGACCGTTGCGCCCCATCTGGCATCGATTTTCCTGCTGGCTATTCCCGTTCTGGCAGCCATGTTGCTGATTTTGATGAAGATTGGCCAGCCTCTGTTCAAGGCCATGCTCCGGCGCATGGACGATATGAACCATGCGGTGCAGGAAAACCTCATTGCCATCCGTGTGGTCAAAGCCTTCGTCCGCAGCGATTATGAATCCGAGCGGTTTGAACATACGGCGGAGGAGCTGCGGCAGGCCCAGCGGGATTCTGCCCAGATGTTCAACCTTACCGGCCCCATCCAGATGCTGGTCATGTGGGGCTGCACCGTTGTGCTGCTGCTTCTGGGCGGCAGGGAGATCATGTTTGAAAAAACCGGCCTTGGCACCGGCGAGCTGGTGAGTATTGTCTCCTATACCACGCAGGCGGTGTCCTCTTTGACCATGCTTTCCTGGCATATGCTGACCATCTCCCGCACGCAGGCCTCCATTGTGCGAATCAATGAGGTGCTGGACGAGGAGATCGACATTGTGGATGGCAGCTCCGATGCGGAGGTGGCAGACGGCAGCATCGATTTTGAGGATGTCTGTTTCAGCTACACCGGCGATTCCGATAAAATGGCCCTGAAGCACATTGATCTGCACATCCGCAGCGGCGAGACCATTGGCATCATCGGCGGTACCGGTGAGGGAAAATCCACGCTGGTCAGCATGATTCCCCGGTTTTATGACGTTTCTTCCGGCACTGTCCGGGTGGGCGGCGTAGATGTGCGGGAGTACCGGCTGGAAAAGCTCCGCAGCGGCGTATCCATGGTGCTGCAGAACGGCACGCTGTTCTCCGGCACCATTGCCCAGAACCTGCGCTGGGGCGATTCCAATGCCACGGACGCCCAGCTGCGGGAGGCCTGTGCCATTGCCTGTGCCGATGAATTTATTGACCGCTTCCCCGATGGCTATGAAACCATGGTGGAGCAGAACGGCGCCAACCTTTCCGGCGGTCAGCGGCAGCGGCTGCGGATTGCCCGTGCCATTGTAAAAAGTCCGAAGATCCTGATTTTGGACGATTCCACCTCCGCCGTGGATATGACCACCGACGAACATATTCGTAAGGCTCTGCGGACCGCCATGCCGGGAGTGACCAAGCTCATCATTGCCCAGCGCATTGCGTCCATCATGACCTGCGATCGAATCGTGGTGCTGGAGGAAGGCGCCGTTTCCGATGTGGGCACCCATGGAGAGCTGATGCAGCGCAGCAAGATCTACCGTGAGGTCTATGACAGCCAGATGAGAGAGGAGGCGCACCATGGCCAGAGTTGAACTGCGGGGCTACCGCAAGGCCCAGACACCCCTGAAAACCCTGGGACGTCTGTTCGGCTACTTCCGCCATGCAAAGGTGACGCTGGCCTTTGCTGTGGCCTCCATTGTGGTGTATGTCATTGCCACCATCGGCGCTTCCTACTGTATGAAGCCGCTGGTCAATCTGCTGGAGGCAAGTGGGCTCAGCCCTAATGAGACCTATGCAAAATATACCGCATTGCTGACGGGACTGGCGTGCCTGTATGTGCTCAGCGCCGTGACCAATTATCTGCTGAACCGGCTGATGCTGGAGGCCAGCACAGTGATTTTGCGCCACTTGCGGACGGAGCTGTTTTCCAAAATGCAGCGGCTTCCCGTCCGGTATTTTGACAGCAATACCAACGGCAGCCTCATGAGCTACTATACCAATGACATTGAGGCCACCAACGAGCTGCTTCGGCATTCCATCACGCAGATGATGATCTCCGTCATGTCCCTGACGGGTACGGTGCTGATGATGCTGGCTCTGTCCATGAAGCTCTTTGCCATCATGGTGGTGCTGGGCACCGTTGTGGTTCTGGTGGTCAAAGCTACCACAGCCATCAGCGGTAAAAGCTACCGCGCCCAGCAGAAGCACGCCGCCGCCGTCAACGGCTATATTGAAGAAATGATCGAGGGACAGAAGGATATCAAGGTGTTTACCCATGAAAAGCAGGTCATGGAGGCATTTTACCCCGTGAATGACGCCCTGTGTGAGGCATCCACCCGGGCCACCACAGCCACTTCTGTGGTAGGGCCGATTCTTAATAACCTATCCCATATGTTTTACGCCATCACCTGCGCGCTGGGTGTGCTGCTGCTGTCAGGTGAGGAAGCCGGCGGCGTGCTGATCGCCTTTTTGCAGTACATCCGCACCTTTGCCGACCGGGTCAGCCAGATCTCCGAGCAGTTCAATTCCATTATGCTGGCATTGGCCGGTTCGGAGCGGATCTTCTCCGTGCTGGATGCCGAGCCCGAGGTGGACGAGGGTACGGTGACACTGGAGCAGTCTGGCAGAGACTATTTCTGGGTCAAGGCCGACGGAAGCAAAGTTCCGCTGCGCGGCGATGTCCGGTTCCACCATGTGGATTTCGGCTATGTGGAGGACAAGCCGGTGCTGCGGGATCTGTCCCTCTATGCCAAGCCGGGACAGAAAATCGCCTTTGTGGGCTCTACTGGTGCGGGCAAGACCACCATTACCAACCTGATCAACCGGTTTTATGACATTCAGGGCGGCAGCATCACCTATGACGGCATCGATGTGCGGGAGATCAAAAAGGACGATCTGCGCCGGTCACTGGGCATGGTGCTGCAGGACACCCATCTGTTCACCGGCACGGTCATGGAGAATATCCGCTACGGTCGGCTGGATGCCACCGACGAGGACTGCATCCAGGCGGCAAAGATCGCCAATGCCCATTATTTCATCTCCCATCTGCCACAGGGCTACAATACGGTGCTGTATTCTGACGGCGCCAACCTCTCGCAGGGACAGCGGCAGTTGGTGGCCATTGCCCGGGCAGCGGTATCCGAAGCACCGGTGCTGATTTTGGACGAGGCCACTTCCTCCATCGATACCAGAACGGAAAAGCTGATCGAAAAGGGTCTGGACGGCCTGATGGAGGGCCGGACGGTGTTCGTCATTGCCCACCGGCTTTCCACGGTGCGCCACTCCAATGCCATTCTGGTGCTGGAGCAGGGCCGGGTCATGGAGCGCGGCGACCACGAAGCATTGCTGGAACAGAAGGGGAAATATTACCAGCTGTACACCAATATGATCGAATTGTCATAAAAAGATTGCCACGGCCCGTTGGACCTCGCAATGACACGCACCTACGAAGTTCCACTGTCATTGCGAGCGCCGTCAGGCGCGTGGCAATCTGTTTATTTGTCAATCGTGCCGCCGCCGAGGACTAAGTCGCCGTCGTAGAGCACGGCGGCCTGTCCGGGGGTCACGGCCCGCTGGGGCTGGTCAAATTCCAGAATGACGCCATCCTCGCAGGGGTGGATGGTGCAGTCGCCGCCCTTGGGGGTATAGCGCAGTTTGGCCTGCGCCCGGATGGGCGCATCCAGACGGTCAAAGGGAATAAAGTTCACATCGGTCACATGGACGCGGGTGGACATGAGCCGGTCATTGCCGCCCAGCAGCACATCGGTTTTCTGCTTGCCCACCACATAGATCCGGGTGCCGTAGGCCACATCCAGCCCCCGGCGCTGTCCCATGGTGTAGGCTTCCAGACCCTTGTGGGGGCCGAGATTTTCTCCGTTTGGCCCGATAAAATATCCCTTTTGCGGAATCAGACCATCTTCTATCAGGAATTTCAGGTAATCGCCATCGGGGATGAAGCAGATGTCCTGGCTGTCCCGCTTGGAGGCGGCAGGCAATCCTGCCAGACCGGCCTTCGCCCGGGCTTCATCTTTGGTATAATCTCCCATGGGGAAGATGACCCGGCTCAGCTGCTCCTGGGAAAGATGATAGAGCATATAGGTCTGATCCTTGGAGCGGTCTTTGGCGGTGTAGAGCAGATACCGCCCGTTTTCTTCTTTTGCCCGGGCATAGTGCCCGGTGGCAATGCCGTCATAGCCAAGGCGCAGGGCTTCTTCCAGAAATCTTCCGAATTTCAAGGTTTTGTTGCAGAAAATACAGGGATTTGGCGTACCGCCAGCCTGATAGACCTGCCGAAACGGTTCAATTACATCCCGGCGGAATTCCGCCTGCCAGTCGAAGGTATGAAAATCAATGCCCAGCTTTTCCGCACTGACGGCGGCATCGGCAGCTTCCTGCGTGCCGCAGGGCTGCAGCAGCATGGTGGCACCGCCCACTTCATAGCCCAACTCCTGTAAAAGCAGTACGGAGACAGCACTGTCCACACCGCCGGACATTCCAACCAATATCTTTTTCATGGGGTTCACATCCTTTGTCCTAATCCTATTATACCCAAAACAAAAAATCAAGGTTTCTCTTTCGGACGGTTTATGATACAATAAAATCACACGATTGAAACAGATGGAGGAACTCTCATGCAGCATCGTTTTTTTGCCCTGATCTCCCGGATGCGGTACATTGGCCGCTGGGGACTGATGCGCAACAGCTTTCAGGAAAATGTGCAGGAGCACAGTCATATGGTAGCGGTGCTGGCCCACGGTCTGGCTGCTATCCAGCGGGATATTCTGGGGCAGCCTGCCGATCCCGACCGGTGTGCCGCGGCGGCACTGTTCCACGATGCGTCGGAGATCCTGACCGGAGATCTGCCTACCCCCATCAAGTATTATAACCCCGCCATCAAAAAGGCCTACAAGGAGATCGAAACGGTTTCCTGCGAAAAACTGCTTTCCATGCTGCCGTCTGCGCTGCGGGAGAGCTACGCACCGCTTCTGCATGAATCCGAACCGGAGGTGCAGGTGATCGTCAAGGCGGCGGACAAGCTGTCGGCCTATATCAAATGTCTGGAAGAGCTGAAGGCCGGCAATCAGGAATTTGAATCCGCCGCCCGCCAGACCGAACAGGCCATGAAGGACATGCACCTGCCGTGCCTTGACTGGTTCATGGAACACTGTCTCGACAGTTTCCGGCTCAATCTGGACGAACTGGAATATATGAATTAAAAGGAGCGTCACCTATGTTTTCCAAAGAAGAACGCTGCATTTACAACCGCAATCCGCTTTTGGAGGCCATCTGCCAGCTGCGGTTCCCCACGATTTTGTCCGTTGGAGCCAGAGAGCCGGTGGATTTTCAGGATGCCATCCGGCAGACCTTCCCCAAGTATGTCCTGCGGCAGGATCCCCTGCCTGCAAAAATGGTCAATGTCCCCGGACAGCCGCCCAGAATGGAGCCTCAGAAGCCGGTGGCAAACCATCAGTTTATGACGGCTGACGGCAAGTACCGGATCAACCTGACGCAGGGCTTTATTTCCCTCACCTGCAATGACTACACCCGCTGGGAGGAGTTTGCCCGCATGATGGATAAGCCTCTGGCCAGCTTCATTAAACTCTATGAGCCTGCCTATTTTGAGCGGGTGGGCCTGCGGTACCTCAACGCCATTTCCCGGCGGGATCTGGAGCTGGAGGGAACCCCTTGGCGGGAACTGCTGCAGCCGAAGTATCTGGGACTGCTGGACGACGAGGAAGTGCCGGAGCAGGCCTTTACCCGCTGCTCGCAGGATGTGGAGGCTGCCATTCCCGGCGGCTGCCGGATGAAGCTCCATGTGGGCCCCGGCATGGTCAAGAAGGGAAACGACGCATCCGATAAGGAAGCGAAGATGATCTTCGATCTGGATGTGTCCATGGGCGGCAATGTTCCGGTGAATCTGGCGGCAGGCGCCATGCAGACTGTCCATGCACAGGCCGGCAGCATTTTCCGTGATGCCATTACCGAGACCCTCCATGATGCCATGGAGCCGAAATAAATAAAAAAACTTGCAACCTTTTTGTCGAAATTCTCGTCTATATCCCTATATGGATATAGACGAGAAAGCATATCAAGGAGAATTACTATGGGTTCTGTCAGTCAGATCATCGGAGAAGTGAAAAAAGTCATCGTTGGCAAGGACCGCACTCTGCTGTGGGTGCTGACGACGATCCTTGCCCGCGGACATATTCTGCTGGAGGATATCCCCGGCGTTGGTAAGACGTCCATGGCACTGGCCTTTTCCAAGGCGCTGGGTCTGGACTATGGGCGGGTGCAGTTTACGCCGGACGTGCTGCCCTCCGACATCACCGGTTATTCCGTGTATCAGAAGGAGACCGGCGCTATGGTCTATCAGCCCGGTGCGGTGCTGACCAATGTGTTTCTGGCGGATGAGTTGAACCGCGCCACCTCCCGCACCCAGTCGGCCTTGCTGGAGGCCATGGAAGAGGGACAGGTGACGGTGGACGGCCAGACCCATGTGCTGCCGGAGCCGTTCTTTGTCATTGCCACCCAGAATCCCACCGGTGCATCTGGCACCCAGCTGCTGCCGGACAGCCAGATGGACCGGTTTACCATCCGTCTGTCCATCGGCTATCCCGATCCCAAGGATGAGCGGGAGCTGGTTCTGAACCGTCAGCAGGGAAATCCTCTGGATCTGGTGCGTCAGGTGGTTTCCCGTGCAGAGCTGCTGGCTTTGCAGAAGCAGGCGGACGCCGTGTACATCAAGCCGGAAGTGGTGGATTACATGGTGGCACTGATCTCCGCCACCCGCAATGATCCCATGATCCTCCGGGGAGCCAGTCCCAGAGCAACCCTTTCCATGGCATCTATGGCAAAGGCCGTGGCCATGCTCAAGGGCAGGGACTTTGTCACGCCGGAGGATGTGCAGACCGTATTTGTGGATACGGTGAGCCACCGGCTGCTGCTGGCGCCGGAGGCAGAGGCCAGAGACATTTCCGCCGGACAGCTGCTGCAGAGCATTCTGCGCAAGACTGCCGCGCCCAAGCTGCGCTGAGCCATGGGAAAGAACTGGCTGATTTATACGGCGGGTCTGGCAGGCACTGTCGTGTTTCACGCGTTTTATTTTGGCTGGTACTCGTGGTTTTTACTGGTGCTGGTGCTGAGCCTGCCGCTGTTCTCTCTGGTGGTCAGTGTGCTGGCTATGGTTCGGGTGCGGCTGCAGATCGAAGTGCCCCGGCGGTGCCCGCGGGAGGATTCTGCCTATGTGACCCTGCGGACAACCGGCGGCTTTCTGCCTCTGCCGCGGTGCCGTTTCCGGCTGGTGGTGCGGTCTGCGATGACCGGACAGGAGATCGTTCTGAAGCAGCAGGCGCCGGGACAGGATTGCTGGTATGTGCCGCTGGACACCAGTCACTGCGGGGTGCTGCAGTGCAGCCTGACCAGAGGGCGGATCTATGATTATCTGGGGCTCTTTGCCTTCCCTCTGCGGCTGCCGCCTGCGGTGGAACTGATGGTGGAGCCGGTGCCGAGAGAGCCGGAAAAGCTCCCCAATCTGAACCACTTTCTGGTTCGCCGGCGCAGACCCAAGCCCGGCGGCGGGTTTTCTGAGGAACACGAGCTGCGGGATTATCACCCCGGCGACAGTATGCGGGATATCCACTGGAAGCTTTCGGTAAAAACCGACCGCACCATTGTGCGGGAGGCGCAGGAACCCATTCGCGGATTGACCCTGCTGACCTTTGATCTGTGCGGGGAGCCCTCCCGGGTGGATTCTACGCTGGAGCAGCTGCAGTGGCTGTCCCGGTGGATGCTGGAGCATGAGGTGCCCCACCAGATGATCTGGATCGAGCCGGAGACCTGTGAAACGGCACAGGTTTCTATCAATGAGCCGCAGGATTGGGAGGAATTGCTGCCGCGGCTGCTTCATTCCCGGCTGCGGGAGGATACGCCCTCTGTGGCTGGCAGAAAATTCAGCAGCGCTTCGTGGCGCTGCCATGTGGATGGAAGATATGAAAACGGAAACTGATGGGAGGTGCGCCATGGCTCGCGCCAAATTGCATATTTCCACCGTTCTGATGGCGGTGTTGCTGGCGTCACTGGTCAGTTTTTCCTCCCTGATGTGTCTGATGGAGGCCTTCGCCATGCAGTGCAGCATGGCGAAACTGGCAATCGTCTGCGGCACGGCCTCCTTGGCGGCGGCCTGCGTCATGCTGCCCCGCAAAAGCTGGATGGTTTCTCTGGCGGCACTGGCCCTGTGGATGGGATGGATCATCTGGAAATGGGAGCCCATGGAGGCCAGTCTGATGGCGCTCCTCCATGCCATAACAAAGGAATATGCAGCCTGCTTTTCCGGTGTTGCCGTGCTGGGGCAGGCTGGAGACTGCCTGCTGATTCTGTCCGCCATAGCCATGCCACTGTGTTGGCTGACGGCGTGGATCGTCTGCAAAGAGGGAAGTGTTCTGTTTCTTTTGCTGCTGTGCGCGCCGGTGCTGGTGCTCTGCCTGATCATAGTGGAGCTGGCGCCGGTGTTCTGGCTGGTGCTGCTGACCTTTGCCCTGCTGATTTTGCTGCTGTCCCATTCCGTGCGGGAGAGAAATGCCAATGAGGGCGGCAGACTGGCATGGTGGATTCTGCTGCCTGCCGTTATTCTGGTGGGCACCGTGACGATCATCTGGCCGCCCGCCGATTATGAGCGGGCAGAATGGTCGCAGGCCATGCAGAAAGTAGCGGAAAGCGGCTTTCAAAAAGAAACACTGGAAGAGCTGACTCAGACTGCCGTTTCGGCTATTCCCCTTGGAACCAGACAGCTGGAAACAGTGGATCTGAGCCGTTTGGGGCCGAAACGGCTGACTGGAACTCCGGTGCTGGAGTGCCTTTGGACGGAGCCCCGGTTCTATCTGCGGGGAAACTCTCTGGGAAAATATGAGGACAACGGGTGGTCTGCGCTGGATCACAAAACCTATGCGGAGCAGGGATTTGAGGGATCTCCTCTGCTGTCGGTGGGTACCCTGCGGCCGTATGCAAACCTGCAGATCCGCACGAAAACGGTGCAGACCGTGCTTTATACCACCTATTATCCCGGTGCATTCCCGGATTCTGTGGAGTTTGTGGATGATTCTTATATCAAAAATGTGGGACGGCTGCAGGAATATCAGGTTTTTTGCCAGCCCGGGCCGGCAGACAGCGGTCACGTTCCGGATGGCTACAATAATTATGTAAATGAACAATATACGCAGGTGCCGGAGGAGCTTCGTACCGGCCTGGTGAATTTTCTGAAGCAGAAGGGCTGGGACGGCACAAAGGATCCGGAGCTGCTGGCAAATCTGGTGCGGGATAGTGGCGTTTATGATCTCAATACGCCCAGATTACCTGCGGGAGAAGAGTTTGTTCTGTATTTCCTGAAGGAAAGCAACCGGGGCTACTGCGTACATTTTGCCACGGCAGCAACCATGCTGCTGCGAACAGTGGGCATTCCCGCACGGTATGTGACGGGCTATTCCATTACGGGCAATGGGGCGGACTGGATCACGGTGACTGAGGATGACGCCCATGCATGGGTAGAATATTATGTAAACGATGTAGGCTGGCTGCCGCTGGATCCCACACCCGCTGCAGATAATACGCAGCTTGTGCCGGGAACCTCCGATCCGGAGCAGCTGCAGCAGGATCAGCAGCAAACTCAGGATATGCGTCCGGAAACCGAACCGGAACTTCCGGAACCGGAAGAACCGCAGCATTCGCAGCCGGAAACATCAGTTGAAAAGGAAGAGAAACAGGCAGGCAACGGCCTGTGGTGGCTTCTGATCCCGGTCTTTGGGATAGCGGTGCTGGTGCGCCGCTGGCTGATCGTGCGGGGCAGAAACTGCCGCTGCGGCAGAGGACGGCCCAACCGGCAGGCGCTGGGGCTCTGGCGCTGGCTGGTGGCGCTGGGCAAAAAAACGGGCTTGCCGCCGGAAGAGGAATTGTTCCGGCTGGCGGAAAAAGCCCGGTTTAGCCAGCACACTTTGACGGAAGAAGAGCTTGCACTGCTCCGTCGGGCGGCAGAGCTGCGGATCGAAAAGCTGAAGCAGCAGCCCACTCTGCGGCAGTTCTGGCTCCAATACGGACTGGTTTTGTATTAACCCACTGCACCATGCAAACAGATATAGGGGCGACTATTAGTCGCCCGCGGGCGGTCAATGACCGCCCCTACTGCAAAAAGAGGCTGTTGCGTATTTTGCAACAGCCTCTTTTCCTGTATTCAGATTTCTCTGCGGCCTTCCAGGGCGCGCAGGAGGGTGATCTCATCGGCATATTCCAGCTGGCTGCCCACGGGGATGCCGTAGGCCAGTCGGGTGACCTTCACTTCCAGCGGACGCAGCAGACGGCTCAGGTACATGGCGGTTGCTTCGCCCTCCGTATCGGGATTGGTGGCCATGATGACCTCCCGCACCGTACCGGTTGCCACACGATCCAGCAGTTCCCGGATCCGAAGATGATCCGGCCCCACATGGTTCAGCGGGGAGATCACGCCGTGCAGCACATGATAGACGCCCTGAAATTCCCGGGAACGCTCCATGGCGATCACATCACGGGGCTCCGCCACCACGCAGATCTGGCTTTGATCTCGCTGCAGATCGTCGCAGATGGGGCAGACCTCCCGATCCGTCAGGTTCTGGCAGATCTTGCAGGTGTGCACATTTTCACGGGCGTCCAGAATGGCCTGGGCGAAATTCTCCGCGTCTTCTTTCGGCAGGCTCAGCACATGAAAGGCCAGACGCTGGGCGGTTTTACCGCCGATACCCGGCAGACGGGCAAACTGTTCGGTCAGCCGCTCCAGAGCGGCAGGGAAGTAGCGCATATCAGAACAGGCCGCCCAGATTCAGACCGCCGGTGAGCTTGCTCATGCTGGCGGATGCTTCCGCGTCGGCCTTGCGCATGGCTTCGTTGACGGCAGCGATGACCATATCCTGCAGCATTTCCACATCTTCGGGATCCACTGCCTCGGGGTCGATGGTCAGACGGAGCAGCTCATGCTTGCCGTTGACCGCAGCGGTCACCATACCGCCGCCGGCTGCTGCTTCGTATTCCTTGGATTCCATTTCCTGCTGCATCTGCAGCATCTGCTGCTGCATTTTCTGTGCCTGCTTGATCATATTGGGGTTCACGCCGCCCATGGGCATGCCGCCGCGGTATCCGCCTTTTGCCATAGTGATTGTTCTCCTTTATTTTTTGATGGAAATAATAGTATCGTGTTCCTGGCCGAATGCGACCAGATCATTTAACAGGTCTTTGCCGCCGGGGGCGCCGGCATGTTTGCTCCGTTCCGCGCATTTCACCCGGATGGACCGTCCCAGCATGGCAGAGGCAATGCGGGCAGCGGGCTCCAGAACCTCGGGGATGTCCAGAATGTTTTTGACAAATTTGCTCTCCGCCGCCAAAGTCAGCAGGCTCTGCTCGAGGACCGGCTGGATGGTGCCGGGAATGAAGCCCTTGCACTTATTGGGCACTTCCGCCTTCAGCCGGGCGGCAAAATCCGGCCAGAAGCCGGCGGGCGCTTCCTCCGGCCGTTTCAGAGGCGGTACCGGGGGCGCGTCTTCGAAAATAGGAGGCGCATCGTCATCATCCGGCAGGGGAGGACGGTCATCGTCCGGCTCCGGCAGGGGAGAAGCCTGTACGAACCGGCCGGAGGCAACCTGTTCTTCCAGACGGCTGAGCCGGGCATTCAGTGCCCGGGCGTCCAGATCCAGACCCGGATCGCACAGCCGCAGGATGCAGAGCTCCGCATCCACCCGGCGGTTGGCGCTTTTCGCGAAGCCGGAGGCGGTCTCCTGCAGAACGGTGGTAATGCGCAGCAGCTCTGCGGGGGTAAACAGATCCGGCAGGGCCAGCGCTTCCTGATCGGTGACCACACCGGAGAGCATGGTCAAACCGCTCTTGGGAGCGGTTTTCAGTATCAGCAGATCCCGGCTCAGGGAGGTCAGCTCGTCCAGCATGGCGGCAATATCCTTGCCGCCGGCATAGAGAGAGGAGAACAGCTCCAGGGCCGTTTTCGAATCATGGCGGGCGATGGCTTCCATCAGCTGGGCGGTGCGTTTTTCGCCGGCCAGACCCAGTGCGCTGTAGACCAGCTCGGCTGTGACAGCGCCTTCCGCAGCGGAAGCACACTGATCCAGAAGGCTGGCGCCGTCACGGAGAGCGCCGTCGGCAAGGCGTGCCAGCAGACGGCAGGCGTCCGGCTCCAGATCGATGCCCTCTTCGTAGGCGATATAATGCAGTCTGGCGGCAATGTCCTCCTGCAGCAGTCTGCGGAAGGAGAACCGTTGGCACCGGGAGAGAATGGTGGCAGGAACCTTGTGCAGCTCTGTGGTTGCCAGAATGAAGATCAGATGGGCAGGGGGCTCTTCAATGATCTTCAGCAGGGCATTGAAGGCCGCCATGGAAAGCATGTGGACTTCATCGATGATATACACTCTGCGGCGGACTTCCGCAGGGGTGTATACGGCATCATCCCGCAGGGCGCGAACCTGATCCACGCCGTTGTTGGAGGCGGCGTCGATCTCCAGCACGTCCATGCAGGAGCCGGAGTCGATGGCCTTGCAGGCGGCACAGCGGTTGCAGGGGTTTCCGTCCTGCAGATCCAGACAGTTGACGGCCTTTGCCAGAATTTTGGCGCAGGAGGTCTTGCCTGTGCCGCGGGTGCCGGTAAACAGATAAGCATGGCTCAGCTTGCCGGTGCGGAGCTGGGTGCGGAGCGTTTGGGTGACGGCATTCTGACCGACCACATCGTCAAAGGTCTGGGGACGGTATTTCCGATACAGGGCCTGATACATGCAGACGCTCCTTTCCATAGTATATTAATTCTATTATACACATTTTGGGAAAAGAATCAACCCGGATACGGAATGCTTGATGGAAAACAAAACGGCGTTCATGGTAAGGCGGGGGGCTTGCCCCCGCCGCTGCTGTGAGCACCAGGAAAACGTTGGCCCCCTCTGACGAGGGGGCTGTCACCGCAGGTGACTGGGGGAGAGAAAAGGCTGAGTTCTTAGAGCAATTGGATATTTCCGGAACTTTTTCTCTCCCTCCGGCCCTTCGGGCCACCTCCCTCATCAGAGGGAGGCTCGCTTGCCTGCTATGTGGGTCAATTGTTGTTGCTGATGGTTCTGTAGCAGCCGGTGCAGCTTTCGCAGGGGGAGATGCAGGTGTCGTTTCTGCCGGGGAAGAAGGCATCCACGGGGAAATCGATCCGGCCGAAGATGTCGCAGGGGCTTTCGGCGCCGCCCACATTGCCGGTCTCACTGCAGACCTTGGTGGGGATGCAGTAATCGAAGCTGGGCACCAGCAGCTGGGTATCCCGCTCCAGACGGATGATGGAGAACTGACCGATGGTCACCAGCAGTCTGCGGCATTCGCCGGACAGCACCAGCTCATCGTCAAACCACCGCAGCACGCAGTCCGGCAGCTCGGGCAGATCGGGGCAGCCGCAGCAGCAGTTGCAGCTGTCCACGGCGGAACTGTCGAGGATCATGGGATCTACTACTTCCACCACAGCGTTGGGCATGCAGCTGGTTTTTCCGCCGCAGCCGCACATGGCGCTGGAGAAGATCTTGGCGCTGCCTTCGCCGCCGAAGAGCAGGGCCCGCTTGGAGAACACGGCAAGACCGTAGACCGTGACGGGGCGGTTGCCGTTTACGGTGACATCCGCCACTACCCGGTAGAAGAAGGTGATGTTCAGGGTGTAGAAGCCGTTGTTGTAGGGGACGGCCTCCACCTGAATGTCGGTGTGGATCAGTTCGGCGCACCGGGCGCGGGCAGCGGCGCAGCGATCGAGAATCGCCTGAGATTCCCGGGTTAAGTACACACGCAGGCCTTCGATGCAGTCTTTATCACGGCAGGCGTCCGTCACTTTTTTGGTATGGATGCACACGGCCTCCCGAATGCCGGAAAGATCACAGGCCGGAGTATTGTCAGGCATGGTATTACCTCCTGTTGAGATGATAAGCCGATCTGCTGGGCAGCGGCTTTCATCACAGTGTATGCAGGGCTTTGATTTTGTGTTCATTTGGCGAAAAATGGGTGGGGAACCGGATATTCATAAAAAATTGAAAACTGTCGTCCTTGCCTAAGGCAGCGCCCTGTGATACAATAAAAACAACATTAAGTTGGAGAGGTATACCTGAAGATGAAAACAGATGTAATGGGTATCCAATTTGATAATGTCACCATGGAGGAAGCCATGGAGATTGCCAGAGACTTTCTGGCAGAGGAGGGCGCTTCCCGGGTGGTCACGCCCAATGCGGAGATCGCTTATGAGGCCATGAAAGATCCGGAACTGTGCGGACTGCTCAACGGATCGGATCTGGTACTGCCCGATGGGGCAGGCGTGGTGCTGGCCTCCAAAATTCTCAAAAACCCGCTGAAGCAGAAGGTTGCCGGTGTGGATTTTGCGGATCGGCTGCTGGGAGAGTTGGCTGCCACCGGACGGTCGGTGTATCTGCTGGGCAGCAAGCCCGGTGTAGCGGAGCTGGCGGCGGAAAAGATGGTGCAGAAGCACCCCGGTCTGACCATTGCCGGTCTGCGGGACGGATACTTCAAGGAGGAAGACCCGGTCATCGAGGCCATCAATGCGGTAAAACCCGATGTGCTGTTTGTCTGTCTCGGTGCTCCCAAGCAGGAGCGGTTCATGGAAGCCCACCGGGACAAGCTGCAGGTTCGGCTCATGGCCGGACTGGGCGGCAGTCTGGACAGCTTTGCCGGCACGGTAAAGCGGGCGCCCCGGTGGATGATTAACTGTTCCCTGGAATGGCTGTACCGGCTCATCAAGGAACCCAAACGGTTTAAGCGGATGCTGCGGCTGCCCAAATTCCTGTGGGCGGTGGTCTGCAGAAGAATAACAGGATGATATTCAGGAAAAATTAGGATACAGGAGGAATCATTATGGTATATATTATTCTGGGAAAGGGTTTTGAAGAAATCGAAGCAGTGGCTCCCTGCGATATTCTGCGCCGGGGCGGTCTGGATGTGAAATTCGCCGGCATCGGCGGTCTGGAGATCACCGGCGGCAACGGCATCACCGTCAAGGCAGACTGCGCCGTGGAGGATATGGATCTGGAGGCTATGGAGCTGATCATGCTGCCCGGTGGCATGGGCGGTGTGCAGTCCATCCTCGGCAGTAAGGCGGCGCTGGATGCTGTCCGCTATGCATATGAAAACGGAAAATTTGTTACAGCCATCTGTGCCGCACCCTCTGTGCTGGCTCAGCTGGGCATCACCGACGGCAAAAAGGCCACGGTCTATCCCGGCATGGAGCGCCATATGGGCAGTGCGGAGATGGTGGACGCCAATGCCGTCCGCGACGGAATGGTGATCACCGGCCGGGCACCCGGCGCAGCCTTGGACTTTGGCTATGCGCTGCTGGAAGGCCTGAAGGGTGCCGAGGTTGCCGGCCAGATTCGCAGCGGTATGGTTTACAAGGGATGATCGGAGGCGCTTATGTCCCAGTATGATCGGTTTGACAACACAAACGGTTCCGGCGACGAGGATCTGGATGCACTGATTCGCCAGACCAAGGATGATCTGGATGAGCTGATTCGCCAGACCAAGGAGGAACTGAGCCGGGATTCGTTCCTGATGGAGGAACTGCCCGAACCGGAACTGCCGGAGGAATATGTGGATCACAGTGCCGCAGAGGAACCGGCGGAAGAGGAATACGAGGAAGAGGAACGCGGCGGTATGCCCGGGGTTCTGAAGGCCATTCTCTATGTCTGTCTGGTGCTTTCCGCAGCGGTGCTGCTGGCGGTGGGCGCATGGAAGTGCGCCGATGAGGTCTGCGCCCTGACGGCGGAGGACCGGGTGGTATCCGTGACGGTGAAACCGGAATCCACCATCGCCGATATCACGGCGCAGCTGGCGGAAAAGGATCTGATCGAGCAGGAATGGCTGTTCAGTCTGTACTGCATGATCACCCATGCAGCCGATAAAATTGACCCCGGCACCTATGAGCTGAATGCGGTGTACGATTACCGGGCGCTGGTCTATGGCATGGTGGAAACCGGCGAAAACCGTGCCACAGAGACGGTGACGGTGCCGGAAGGCTATGAGCTGGATGATATTTTCACCCTGCTGGAGGAAAAGCAGGTCTGTGGTGCGGAAAGTCTCCGGAAGGCGGCTGCCGAATATGAATTTGATTACTGGTTTTTGGATGGCCTGGAATATGGCGATTACCGCCGTCTGGAGGGCTATCTCTATCCGGATACCTATGAGTTCTATCTGGATGACGCGCCGGAGAATGTTCTGGGCAAGTTCCTGCGGAACTTTGATGCCCGTGTGACCGACGAAATGCGGGCAGACCTGCACAGGCTCAATGAGGAGCTGCGGGACATCATGGCGGATAACGGCTTTACGGAATCTGAAGTGGCAGCCAGCAGCCTGAGCTTCCACGATGTGGTGATCGTGGCATCTCTGGTGGAGAAGGAAACCTCCGGCGCTGCGGAAAGCGGCAGAATCGCTTCAGTGATCTACAACCGGCTGTGCAGCAAGCTGTACCCATGCCTGAATCTGGATTCAACCATCCAGTACGCCCTGCCGGAACGCAAGGATATCCTGACCAATGCCGATAAGGCGGTCATCAGTCCCTACAACACCTACACCAACGCAGGCTTGCCTGTAGGCCCCATTTCCAACCCCGGTATGTCGTCTCTGCGTGCGGCGCTGTACCCGGTGGATACGGATTACTTCTTCTTTGCGCTGGAACCCGACGGAACCCACTATTTCTCCGAAACGGTCTATGAGCACCAGCAGTATCTGGATATCCTCATGGGCAGCAATCTGCCTGATGAGGAAGAAAACCCGGAAGAAGCAGATCCTGCGGAATAAAACCAATGCAGAATGCTGCGGCAAAAAGCGGCATTCTGCATTTCCATGGAGGAATTATGAACAGAAAGAAACCTGAACTGCTTTGCCCTGCGGGAGATTGGGAGCGGCTGAAACTGGCGGTGGCCTATGGAGCGGATGCGGTCTATCTGGCGGGCACCACCTTTGGCATGCGTTCCTTTGCGGGAAATTTTACCCCAGAGGAGCTGCCCAAGGCCGTGGCTTATGCCCACGCTCATGGTGTCCGTGCCCATGTGACGGTGAACACCATGCCCCGCAACAATGAAGTGGCGGAGCTGCCTGCGTGGTTGGAGCTGCTGGATGATGCAAATGTAGATGCCCTGATTCTGGCGGATCTGGGCGCTTTTCAGCTGGCAGGGAAGTATGCGCCCCGCTGTGAGCGGCATATTTCCACCCAGCAGTCCATCGGCAACTGGGTCTGCGCCCAGTCGTGGTATGATCTGGGCGCCAAACGGGTGGTGCTGGCCCGGGAACTGTCTCTGAACGAGATCCGGGAGATCCGGCAGAAGGTTTCTCCGGAGCTGGAGATCGAGACATTCTGCCATGGCGCCATGTGCGTCAGCTATTCCGGCCGCTGCCTGCTGAGCAACTACATGACAGGCCGTGATTCCAATCGGGGAGCTTGTGCACAGCCCTGCCGGTACCACTATGCCCTGATGGAGGAAAAACGTCCCGGGGAATATTTCCCTGTTTTTGAGGATGAAAAGGGTACATACATCATGAATTCCCGGGATATGTGCATGATCGACCATCTGGACGATCTGATGGATGCCGGTGTGGATTGCCTGAAGATTGAAGGCCGTGCCAAATCCGGCTACTATGCCGCCATCGTCACCGGCGCCTACCGCCATGTGCTGGACGATGTGGCGGCGGGACGTCCTGTGGATCCTGTTTGGCGGGATGAGGTGGAGCATGTGTCCCACCGGCCCTATGCCACCGGCTTCTTCTACGGCGAACCGGGCCAGTATACGGAAAACGGCAGATACATTCGCCAGTGGCAGATCTGCGCCGTGGTGGACAGCTGCGATGAAGAAGGCAGTGCCGTTCTCAGCCTGCGGAACAAGTTCCGGGCGGGAGATGTGGTAGAGATCGTCGGTCCCGGCTGCAAACCATTCTCTGTGACCGTTCCGGTGATGGAGGATATGGAGGGCAATACGCTGGAAGAGCCCAGAACGCCCCAGTCTCTGTTCCGGATGAAGCTGCCCAGACCGGTGCCGCCCATGTCCTTTGTCCGTCATGCGGTGGAGCTTTCCGCGCAGGATACGGTGTAACAGTCGGATTGTACTGAAAATCCGAAGGACCTTTTTAGTGGGTTTTTCCGTAGATTGTGCACTTTGCTGAATAACGATAAAATAATATCGGTTTTTTCTAACTCATACAACTTTATCGATACTTGAATACCAAATGATCTGTGATATAATGTTCATGAACAAACAAAAAACCACAGAAAAGTACGTTAATTTAGGGAGGATTTTACTATGAGCGTTAAGAAAGTTGCTATCATCGGTGCAGGCAGCGTTGGTTCCACCATCGCTAACAACATGGTTACCATGGGTATTGCCACGGATATTGTTCTGGTCGATGTGAACAAAACCAAGGCCTACGGCGAAGCCATGGACATCTATCAGGGTGTCAGCTACTGCTCTCCTGCCATCGTCCGCAGCGGTGATTATCCCGCAGCAGCCGATGCCGATATCGTCATCATCACTTCCGGTGTTGCCAGAAAGCCCGGCCAGACCCGTCTGGAGCTGGCGCAGATCAACGTCAATATCCTGAAGGATATCGCTCCCCAGATCACTGCCGTTGCTCCCAACGCCATCTATATCATCGTTTCCAATCCTGTCGATGTTATGACCTATGTGTTCCACAAGATCTCCGGTCTGCCCGAGAACCAGATCATCGGCTCCGGTACCACTTTGGACACTGCCCGTCTGCAGGCTGAATTGGCAAAGCGCTTCCAGATCAGCCCCAAGAACGTCCATGCCCATGTCTACGGCGAGCATGGCGACAGCCAGTTCGTCCCCTGGTCTTTGGCCCACATTGCCAACAACCATATCGATGACTATAAGGAGCGCTCTCCCGATAAGGATCGGATCAACTGGAACAAGGACTATGCAGAGGTGGAGGAGTTCGTCAAGAGGTCCGGTGCCAAGGTTATCGAGAACAAAGGTGCAACTTTCTACGCTGTTTCCATGGCGGTGTGCCATATCTGTAAGTGCCTGGCTATCGATGCCGGCACAGCGCTGACCGTTTCCACCATGTTCCACGGCGAGTACGGTATCCACGATGTATGCCTGTCTACCCTGACCCTGGTGGATGACCACGGTGTCCGCGGCAAGATCACCAACTGGCTGACAGATGAAGAAGTGGCAAAACTGCAGGCCAGCGCCGACAAGCTGAAGTCTGTGATCGCACAGCTGGATATTTAATACAAAAGAGGTGCTTCCCGGGAAGCACCTCTTCTTTTTATTTGCAAAGCTCTAAAAGTGTCTGCTTAAAACCATAGGCCTGCGCAAGCTCCTGAGCCTGCTTTCTGCCTTTCGTGCCGGGTTTTCCGTTTCGTCTTGCCCGGATCATGATGTT
>JAZSCX010000089.1:0-26830 GCA_045530865.1 Candidatus Avilachnospira sp. | reverse complement strand
GATGATGATAACAACTCATGAGATTATCTCCTGTATGGTTTGTTTGGTCACTTTCCATTTTACAGGTTTTCTCGTGAGTTGTCTTTTTTATTTTGTGTTGCACTTCATATGATAATCTGCCCGAACAAAAGAAATCGGGCCGCCGGAGGCTTGCGCATTTTTGTTAAGAAAAGGTCTGTTTGTTTACGGGATATTCTAGACAAACATCCATCTCGTCACCCATGCGGCGGTTACAAAGCCTGTCAGGTCGGCAATGAGAGCGGCGGGGATGGTGTACCTTGTCCGTTTGATGCCTGCCGCACCGAAATAGACACTGACGGTGTAAAAGGTAGTTTCGGTACTGCCAAGCATGATGGCGGCAGTGCGGCCGATTTCTGAGTTCACGCCATGTGTCGCCATGAGTTCACTGCCGATAGCCAGTGCCGCGCTGCCGGAAACGGGACGGATCAGAACCAGCGGTACCGTTTCCGGCGGGATCCCCAGCCATGAACAGAACGGGGAGAGGGAAGAGGCCAGCAGATCCATGGCACCGCTGGCCCGAAGCATCTGTACGGCGGTCAGGAGAATGATCAATGGCGGCACAATCCGCAGCACCGTCCGCAGACCGTCCTCCGCACCGGAGATCAGCAGTGCATAGACGTCCCGTTTTCCTGCCATGGCAGCGCAGGAGACTGCCAGCATCAAGGCAGGGATCAGCAGTTCCGTGAGCATGGCATAAAACGGGAAAAGAGCTTTGCAGCCAGCAGCCCCATGATGACAGAGCAGACCGAGGTGATCCAGACGGCGGGCAGAATATCAAAAGGGGCGGCGGCGCCCAGTCCACTTCGGACAGCGGCAACCGTAGAGGGGAAAAGCTGAACCGAGGCGGTGTTCATGACAACCAATCGGCACAGTTCGTCTGTGGCAGTGTCATCGACAGCCATCCGCTGAGCCGCGCGGATTCCCATGGGGGTAGCGGCATTGCCCAGCCCCAGCAGGTTGGCGGAGAGGTTGCCGCAGATGGCACCCCGGGCAATGGGATCCTGCCATGCGGATGGATACAGCCGCCGCAGCAGCGGCTTCATCAGGCGGGACAGCACATCCAACCAACCCGCCGACTCCATGAGCTTTAGAATTCCGCTCCAAAGGCACAGCGGCCCTGCCAGAGAAACTGCCAGTGTCACACCGGACTTTGCGCCATCCAGAACGGCGGCGGAAAGGCCCCCGGCCTGTCCCGTCAAAAGGCTGCAGAATAAGGAAACTCCTACAAATAGCGTCCATATCCATGTCAAATGACTTCAACCTCCCTAACAATTTATTATAATTACATAAAAATTTATAATGAGTTTTAACATTACGCACAATAAAAATCCTGAAAATTCGTGAAAAATAGAGAATTTTAGCAATAGACACAGAAGAATAAAGTTCGTATAATGAGCGCAGAATTAAAACCTAAGCGGCTGTTCGTTTGCGCTGGAAGGATGTGCACACATGAAATCGACAGGGATCGTACGAAAAGTCGACGAATTGGGCCGGATCGTTTTGCCCATTGAGCTTCGCCGGATCATGAACATCGGAGAGAAGGATGCGTTGGAAATCTATGTGGACGGGGAAACGATTATGCTGAAAAAGTATGCGCCCTGCTGTGTGTTCTGCAACGCCGCCGAGAATGTGATTTCCTATAAGGGAAAGAATATCTGCAGCGCCTGTCTGCGGGATTTGAAACGAGTATAAAAAAGTGAGATACGTCAGAAGACGTATCTCGCTTTTTTATATGGTCAGGGAAGCATCGTATAGTGTGTTTTTGGGGAAGCCGGTCTCTTTTGCCACCTGCTTTACGGCGTCCTTGCGGCTCAGGCCGCTTTCCATCCGCTGGGCAACCATTTGCAGCACATCCTCCAGCGTCAGTTCCGTTTCCTCTTCGGTGGCAGCGCCCTCCAGAATCAGAACGTATTCGCCCCGGGGCGCCAGCTCCTTGTAATAGTCCAGCGCACCCTGCAGGGTGGTGCGGATGACCTCCTCATGGAGCTTGGTCAGCTCCCGGCAGAGACTGATGCGGCGGTCAGAGCCGAAGGCCTGCTGCAGATCCTCCAGGGTGTGCAGCAGCTTGTGGGGCGCTTCGTAGAAGATCATGGTGCGCTGTTCCTTTGCCAGAGCCTGCAAATGCTCCTGCCGGCTCTTCTTGCTGGTGGATAAAAAGCCTTCAAAGGTGAAACGTCCCGTGGGCAGACCGGAGATGCTCAATGCCGTGATGGCGGCGCAGGGGCCGGGGATGGCGGTGACCACAACGCCGTTGGCGGCGCAGAGCGCCACCAGATCCTCGCCGGGATCGGAAATGGCGGGGGAGCCGGCGTCGGAGACCAGTGCGCAGGTCTCACCGGCGAGAATGCGTTCCAGAATCCGCTGTCCGCTTTCGGCGCGGTTGTGCTCGTAGTAGCTGACCAGCGGCTTTTTAATATTCAGATGATTCAGCAGCTTCAGAGATACGCGGGTGTCCTCCGCGGCAATAAAGTCGGCCTCTGCCAGAGTGTCCCGGCAGCGCTGGGAAATATCGCCCAGATTGCCGATGGGCGTGGGAACCAGATATAACATTCCTGCCATGGTTAGTCCTTTCTTTGGTAAAAACCTGCAAATTCCGGCGTTTTTTCGCCGTTTTTCTGGAAAAATACCAGCTCGTTCTCGATCAGAAGCCCCGGTTTTCCGCCTTTTTTGGCCTCCAGGAGCACCAAATTGACCGGTTTTTCCGGGCTATGGCGAGTAAATCGAAGCCTTTTTGGCTCTAAATTCCGGCTTTTTAACGCAAAAATCAGCTCTGCGAGCCGTTCCGGACGGTGTACAACGGTAAAAATTCCCCCGGTACGCAGCAGCCATGCGGCAGAATCCACCAGCTGCTCCAGAGAACAGGTTTCCTCACTGCGGGCCTGTGCCAGCGCTCCTGCGGCGGTCTGTCCGCTGCCGGCGGGAAAGTAGGGCGGGTTGGAGATGCAGCCATCCATGCAGCCAGCGGGGAGCAGAGTACGGATCTGACGCAGATCGCCCTGCAGCACATGGAAATTCACCTTGTTATGACGGGCGTTTTCCGCGGCGCAGGCGGCGGCTTCGGGCTGCAGTTCAATGCCGGTGACCTGAAGGGTCGGGTCGGAGGCCAGCAACATCAGGGCAATGGCGCCGCTGCCGCAGCCCAGATCGGCAATGCGGCTGCCTTTTTTGAATTTTGCAAATCCGGCGCAGACGATGCTGTCGGTACTCAGGCGGAACTGTGCTTCCGGCTGCCGCAGCGTTACGCCGTTCCAGAGGGTTTCTTCGTGCATATTGATCTAGCTCCCATATTGCAAAACGCCTGTGCATTGCACAGGCGTTTTGCTCATGTACGAGATTAGCCTTCAACGATAGCTTCGTTGGGGCATTCGCCGGCGCAAGTGCCGCAATCCACGCAGGTATCAGCGTCGATGACGTACTTGCCGTCGCCTTCGGAGATAGCGCTCAGGGGGCAAGCATCGGCGCAAGCACCGCACATCACGCAAGCATCGGTAATCACATATGCCATGTTCTTAGCACCTCCATTAAAAATTGCATCTTCACTGTAGCACGTTTTGCGGCAAAAAGCAAATGGAAAAATCAGATTTTATGGAGAATGGGAAATTGTATAGATTTTCCGGAAAAGGGAAATGCTGTTTCTGCGGAAAAGGAGGTGCGGCCTTTGGGAAAACGGGTCATGAGCCGGGAATTGGAGCAGACCCTGTCGCAGGCAAGACTGGAGGCTGTGCGTCTGGGACACAGTCAGGTGGGAAGTGAGCATCTGCTGCTGGCACTGCTGGTACGGAATCGTTCCGGTGCGGCAGCTTTTTTGCGAACCAATGGATGGGAGGCCGATGGATGGCGGGCGGTCTTGACGCAAATGCGGGGCAGGGGCGCGGTGCAGCAGCCTCTGCTGCAGGGGTTGACCGATGGCGCCCGCGCGGTGTTGTCCGGTGCGGCGGCGGAGGCTGCGGGCAGAAAGGAAAACAGGATCGATCCGGAGCATCTGCTGCTGGCGTTGCTGCGGCAGCGGCAGACACTGGCGGTACGGCTTCTGCGGGAAAACGGCACCTGCACCGACTGCCTGTTTTCCGATCTGATCGAGTATTTGGAAACCGGCGTTCGGGTGCCGAAGCCGGAGGAAAGGGGAGTACCAATGCGGCTACTGGAACAGTTTTGCGAGGATATGGTGGCATCTGCCGCCGGTATGGATCCGGTGATCGGACGAAATGAGGAAATTGAAACGGTCATGGGCATTCTCAGCCGAAAAGGAAAGAACAATCCGGCTCTGATCGGGGAACCGGGTGTGGGCAAGACCGCGATTGTGGAGGGCCTTGCCCAACGGATGGCGGCGGGACAGGTGCCGGAGTGGCTGCAGAATAAGCGGCTTTTGTCGGTCAATCTGGCAAGTGTGCTGGCAGGCACCAAGTACCGCGGTGAATTCGAGGAACGGGTACGGGACCTGGTGCAGGAGGTGCGCCGCTGCGGCAATGTGATCTTATTTGTGGATGAAATGCACACACTGGTGGGTGCGGGCTCTGCGGAGGGCGCCATTGATGCGGCCAATCTGCTGAAGCCGGCGCTGGGCAGGGGAGAGATCCAACTGATCGGCGCCACCACACTGGAGGAATATCGGAAATACATTGAAAAGGATGCGGCGCTGGAACGACGGTTCCGTCCGGTGACGGTGCGGGAACCTTCCAGAGCAGATACCCTGACCATGCTGGAGGGGCTGCGCCCCGGTTTGGAGCGGCACCATCAGCTGCGGATCGGGCAGGAGGCCATGGAAGCGGCGGTGGAGCTGAGCTGCCGGTATCTGACAGACCGTTTTTTGCCGGATAAGGCGGTGGATCTTCTGGATGAGGCGGCAGCCCGGGTGAAAAACCGGGAAAGCTGTATGTCCGGTGAGGATGGCAGAATGCAGCTGAACCGGGAGTTGTCACTGGCGGTGCAGGAAAAACGGTTTGAGCAGGCAGCGGCACTGCGGGACAGGCTACAGCAGCTGACCAGAGTGCAGTGGAGCCAGAGTCGAAAGCGGACGGTGAGCCGGGAGGATGTGGCGGCTGCGGTAGCCCAGCGGACGGGCATTCCTGTGGGACGAATCAGCTGTTCAGATCGGCAACGGCTGCTGAATTTGCGGCAGGAGCTAAAAAGTCAGGTGGTGGGACAGGAGGAAGCGGTGGAGCTGGTGGCCAATGCGGTCTGCCGTGGCAGATTGGGGTTGGCGGACAGCGCCAGACCGGTGGCATCCCTGCTGTTTCTGGGCCCTACCGGTGTGGGAAAGACCGCCCTGTGCAAGGCGCTGGCGGAAAGTGTGTACGGAAGCGCTGACGCCATGGTTCGTCTGGATATGTCGGAATATATGGAGCAGCACGCCGTATCCCGCCTGCTGGGCGCCCCTCCGGGCTATGTGGGTCACGGCGATGGGGGAGAGCTGACGGAGAAGGTGCGGCGGCGGCCCTACTGTGTGGTGCTGCTGGATGAGTTGGAAAAAGCCCATCGGGATGTGACATCTCTGCTGCTGCAGGTATTGGAGGACGGGGTTCTGACGGACTCCATGGGGCGGCACGTGGATTTCCGAAACACCATCGTGGTCATGACCTCCAATCTGGGAAGCGGGAAAACGGGTCTGGATCAGGTGGGATTTCTGGGTAGCGGCGGAAAAGATCCTTCCGGAAAGGCGCTGCGGGAGTATTTCAGCCCGGAGTTTCTGGGGAGATTGGATTCCGTGGTGGTATTCCGTGCCCTATCGGCAGAAAACATGCAGAAAATTGCGGAAAAAGAACTGCAGGAGACGGTTCGCAGAGCGGAGACTGCCGGAGCGGAGCTGGCGGTTGGCGGGGATGTGGCACAGTGGCTGGCGGAGCAGTGCGTCAGGGGACAGGGCGGCGCAAGAGAACTGCGAAAGAAGATCCGGAGTGAGATCGAAGCGCCGCTGGCGCAGCGAATGCTGGAAACGGAGGAAACGGTAAAACTGACGGTGGCAGTGGAGCGGGACAAGGTGGTAATCAGGTAGAAAACGTAGGGGCGACCCTTGCGGTCGCACACATGTAGGCGGGTATTTTCTTGTGCAAGTGCTGATGCCTCCGGCGGCCCACTTTCTTTGTTTGGTCAAAGAAAGTGGGGCAAAGAAACACCACATAGGGGGAGAGCGTTGTGTGTTTGCTCCCGCAAACAAGCCACGCTCCCCCTATGTACCCCCTCCCGGCGCGCGTGTTTGCAATTGCAATAAAAGGTTTCAGTGCCTGCACCGTGAACGGAGGAGTGTGGTGTATTGATCGGCACACACCTTTCTGTACTGCACTGCTGGCACACCTTATGTTCGGATTTCTTTTGGACGTCGGAGGAGGGGATTATTAAGGGGCTTCGAGCGACCGCCGCCTGTGGCGGAGGCAAGGGAGCGAAGAAGCTGGGCAGGAACTTGGCTTTGCGCAAACAACGTGACGCGCAAAGCCTTAGTTCCAACCCGGAAAGGCGTCTTTGTAAAAAGCCCTCCCCTTAATTGCCGTTTTTCTTCCTATTCTTTTTGGGCAAGCAAAAAGAATAGGCCGCCGGAGGCTTAGGGTACTTCTCTGCGGAAAATGTGTACCCTACCCCTCATCCGTCACGGCTTTGCCGTGACACCTTCTCCTTCTCCGCGCTAAGAGCCGAGCTTCGCTCGGTTGCGCTACGCACACCGCCTGCGGGCGGCGTCAAGGAGAAGGCTTTGCCAATGACACGACTAAGGAGTGCCGCGTACATTTACAATTCTGTCACTTTTTGACAACCCTCCTGTGGTATACTGGTCACAGGAGGGTTGTCCATGAAGAAACGGAAAAAAATTCTGACCGCCGCTGCCGCCGCGCTGGCGATTGTGACGGTTTTTACCTATACATCCATTGAAACCGAGGACTGGGTCGTGACATCCGATCGGCTTCCCGATGCCTTTGACGGCCTGCGGATCACCCTGCTGGCCGATTTCCACGGCGCGGAGCTGGGAGAGGACAACCGCAGGCTTCTGGCTGCCATGGAACGTTCCCGGCCGGATCTCATCGCCATCAGCGGCGATCTGGTGCACCGGGATGCCGATCTTGTCATGCTGCCGCCTCTGCTTTCCGGTCTGACCGCCATTGCGCCCACCTATTTTGTCACAGGCAATCACGAATGGACCATATCCGACACGGAAGGGATGCTGCGGCAGATGGAAGAACTGGGCGTGACGGTGCTGCAGAATGACTACCGGCTACTGGAGCAGCATGGGCAGCAGCTGGTCATTGCCGGTGTGGACGATCCCAACGCCTATGCCGATATGGAGCGCCCTGCCAAGCTGGTCAGCCGCATCCGGGAGGAGACCGGCGGTGATCCCTATCTGGTCATGCTGGCCCACCGGAACGATATGCTGACCCAGTGGGCCCCCACCGGCACCGATCTGGTGCTGGCAGGACACGGTCACGGCGGTGTGATCCGGCTGCCCTTTGTGGGCGGTCTGCTCAGTGTGAACCGGTCATTTTTCCCCGATAACGAAGAGGGACTTCTCTGCAAAGACCGCACCACTGTGGCAGTCACCCGGGGCGTCGGCGGCGTTCGTCTGTGGAACCGGCCCCATATTCCCACGATCGTGCTGAAAAAACAGTAAACGTTCTGTAAACATTGGCTTTCCGGGGGTTGTTTCCTGTGATTTTCGCGGTATAATAGGGATAACTCGATGATAACAGGAGATCGTTTATGTTTCGTAGAATAGGCGACTGGTTCCGCAATTTCATGCTGGGCCGGTACGGATCCGATAAACTGAATGGGGCGCTGCTGCTGACCGGCGTGGTGCTGATGGTGCTGGGTTCCATATTCAAAGGGCTTGCCTTTCTGACGCTGCTGGCCTACATTCCGCTGGTCTGGTGTATTTTCCGGATGTATTCCCGCAATCTGGAGGCCCGGCGGCGGGAAAACGCGGCATTTCTGAACTTTTTTGCCCATTTGAAAGACCGGGAGCACCGGTATTTCCGCTGCCCCCGCTGCAAGCAGACTGTCCGTGTGCCCCGCGGCCGGGGAAAGATCAATATCCGCTGCCCCAAATGCAATGAACGTTTCATCCGCAAGTCGTGAAGTTGCCGTGCATTTTCATCGGCAGCTCTTAACGCAGAAATAAGAAGAACCGGAGCTTTTGTACTGCTTTTGTACTGCTCCGGTTCTTGTTTTCTCTCCCCCAGACGCGGTTTGCGCCGCGCCAGCCCCCTCGTCAGAGGGGGCCTTTGTTGCGCAGCCAGCTGCGGGAGTTATTTCTTCTTTCTGGATTTATCCACAAGGCCGCCGATGACCATGATCACCGCAAAGACGATCAGGTACCACACGCAGGCCATGCGGTGGCTGAGGGCGCAGGCCAGCACCATGAACAGGCTGCCGCAGAGCGCCAGAATGGGGAATACGAAGCGGCGCAGCACCGGCTGATCCTTTTCCTTGCGCATCCACTGGATCAGGATGGGCAGGTACATCAGATAGATGGTGATGATGGGCAGCTCCGTGGAGTCGAACACGAAGGGGCCGGACCAGATGCCGGCCAGATTGGAGGCATAGAAATACAGGAACCATGCTGCCGTCACCAGCAGGGCAAAGACCGCGGAGTTGCCGGGCATATTGGTCTTGCTGTCCACCTGACCGTAGATCTCGGGAGCGGGGCCTTCGCCGCGGTCGGCCAGAGAGTACATGCAGCGGCTGCAGCCCAGCATGAGGCCATTGCAGGTGCCGAGGCAGGAAATGGCGATGAACAGGTTCAGGATATTGCCCAGCACGCCGCCGAAGATGTTGGTGAAGGCCACGGTGGCGCCGGTATCGATGAGCGCCTGATTGGTGGCGCCGCCGGCGACGCCGATATAGTACAGAATGTACACAGCGACGATGATAATGCCGCCCAGAATCAGCGCTCGGGGCAGATTTTTCTTGGAATCCTTGATCTCCGAGTTGATGGAGGTGGCAATGATCCAGCCTTCATAGGCAAAGGCCGTGGCGCAGACTGCCGCGAACAGGGGACTTGCCGCCACATTTTCCACCTGCGCGGTGGTGACGAAGTTTTCCTGCAGGGTGCCGCTGGACAGGCCGTAGATCAGTCCCACGATAGCCATGAGGCTCAGGGGGATCAGCTTGATGACCGTGGTGCTGGTCTGGAACTTGCCGGCCAGCTTGGGAGACAGGGCGTTCATGCCGTAGGTCATGCAGAGGTAGAACAGGGTCAGAGCCATGCACTCCGGGCCGATGATGCAGCCGCCCTGTGCTGCGGGGATGCTCATGGGGAAGTTGGGGTTGGCGGAGGTCAGGAACTCCAGCGTATAGCGGGCAGACAGCCACGCCAGCGCGGAGGTCATGCCGGGGAAATAGATGGTGGCGGAGAACCAGCCCATGTAGTAGCCGTACCGGGGGCCTACCGTAGCTTCGGCATAGTCAACAAGGCCGTTGACCCGTTCATACTTTTGTCCCATAAAGGAGAAGGTCAGCAGGCATACCAGCATGATGGCGCCGCCGATGATCCATGCCAGAATGCCCAGAGGCATATCGCCGCCGGTTTTGGACAGGATGGTCTGCGCCTTGAAAAACACACCGGAACCGATGACGATGCCGACTACCATACAGATGGCAGTGAACAGGCCGTACTTTCTTTCCAGCTTATTGTTCATATTGTCCCTCTTTTCTTTCTTTCTTTTTTAATGGAAATATTGTATCCGCGCAGCAGGGGGATGTCAATTGCAGATGCAAATTTTTATCCATTTTTCTTTCATTTGCAGAACTGAGATTCGACATGAGGGAACGGTCTGTACTGTGCAGCCGGAGTTTCGTTGGGGCGGTAGGGGGCTGCGTCCTCGACGCCCCGAAAGAAACGGGCTGTCCGGGAGGCCGGCCCCTACGCGGATTGCAGGCAAGCGTTTACGGAACGGCGATCTGCTCCTTCGTTTGCAGAGGATAGATTCGCGGAACCGTGCTGTTCAGATCCTCCCGGTGCAGCTCCACTGCCGTGATCTGCCGGTTGTGGTAAGACGTATAATAGTAGACGCCTGTTTCCGCATTGCAGCAGGACGTATAGACCGTGTGCATCTGAGAGCCGTTCTCCGCGCTGCAGCAGCCCAGAGGCATTTCCACGGAGCCCAAAATATGAAACAGCTGTCCCACCCGCTCTGCTTCCGTATCGCCGCCGCAGGCATGAAATTTCACAAAGGCCGCACGCACGAACCGGGACTGGGAGGACCAGTCACCCGGCAGACCCAATGCGCCCATGCCCCGGCTGTAGACCTGCAGGTTCAGTTTGTCGGAAAAGCGGTTCTGCCCCATTTTGCTGGTAAGCCCCATAAAATCGTTCAGCCGGAACAGCTGCATGGGAAAGGGCGGGTTGTTGGTCAGCACGCCCACCGGATTGGGGTACAGGTGCAGTCCCTCTTCCGTGATCTCCAGCACGGCGCAGTCTCTGCTGTCCGCCAGCAGCCAGTGCAGCTCCGCCGGCGGATAGTCCGGAGAGATGGCCGTATTGGTCACATGGGTACGGGCCAGCAGCTCTCCTGCCTCCCGCACGGTGGCGCAATGGGTCAGCACCCACGGCAGCAGCTCAAACTGCGCCACATTGCATTTGCCCGCTTCCGGATCGTCATAGCAGGCGTTGCCCACAAAATTCAGCCCCGCCATGGCAAGTCCCTTTTCGTTCACACCATCGTAGTACAGGGGAATGTCCTCCGCCACATGGGCAATGCCGATCATGGCATACTGCCTCGGCAGAGGCTTGACAAACCGGTACGGCAAACGGCAGTTCCGCGGCAGGATCACCACCGATTCTCCGTAAGTGTGCGTATGATCCAGTGTTCTGCCGAAATAATGGCTGCCCATCCGGCAGGAAATGGCTGTACACATAAAAAACGCCTCCCATTTGCGCATAGGGCTATGCCCAATGCGCAATGATATAGATTTGCGACGCAAATCCATGATATACGCCTTTGGCGTGTGATATAGGCTTCGCCTGTGATATATTTTCTTCGAAAATGTAAAAGAAAATGCAAACATCCTCAGATGTTTGCATTTATTTTTGAATCATCACGGAGTGATACCGTTGCAGATCAGCTTTGTCGGGCTGTTTTTCGATTGTCAATTTCCGCCAACCGTGGTAAACTATAGGCAAGATGTATCAAAGGAGGCCCTGCCATGATCAATGTGGATATTTCCAACGTCTGGACCTGTGTGACCCTGCCGGAGCTGCTGGGCAGCGAAAAGGATATCTTCGACGCCCACAACCTGCTGCGGAACAACCAGCCTGACGGGCCGGATCTGCTGGGCTGGCTGGGCCTGCCGGACAGCATTCAGGCAAGGCTGATCCATTCCATCCGCCGCCGGGCCGAGCAAATCTGCGCAGGCTCCGATGTGCTGGTGGTCTGCGGCAGCGGCTGCACCTTTGACGGCGCCAGAGCTGCCGTTGACCTCTACGGCGGCGCCCAGCGCAATCTCTTCGGCACACCGCAGGTGCTGTTTGCCGGAGAAAGCCTCTCCGGCCGTCAGTGGCTGGAGCTGAGCCGTCTGCTGGAGGACCGGGATTACAGCCTGCACATCATCTCTCCCACCGGGCGGGAGCTGGGCGCCAATGTGACGGCCCGGGGTCTGCGGTGGATGATGGAGCGGAAATACGGCCCCAAGGCCAAGGAACGGATCTCCGTGGCAACGGTGGTGGGTACGCCTCTGCACCGAATGGCGCAAGAGGAAGGCTATGAGCTGTTCCCCATGCCCAAGCAGCTGGGCGGCACCGACAGTACCCTGACGGCAGCAGCCCTGATCCCCATGGCGGTGGCGGGCATCGACCCCCTGTCTGTGCTGGAGGGTGCTGCGGAGAGCTGGCGGGAGCTGGATGTCCGCGCCTTTGAGAATCCCGCGTGGCTCTATGCGGCGGCCAGAGCGGTGCTGCCCGGAAAGGGACGGCGGCGGGAGCTGCTGTGCGTTACGGATCATGCGCTGGCATCCTTCGGACGCTGGTGGCAGCGGTATGCATGGCGGCATGAGCCCGGCGGCGTGGAGCCGGAGACGGTGCTGCTGCCCGGTGATCTGACCGCCATGGAGGATATGGCCTGCGGCAGTGGACGGGTATTTGAAACGGTTCTGCAGTTTGAACCGCTGGCGAAAAAGCTGCCGGTGGAGATGGACTGGAAGGATTACGACGGGCTGGGTTTCCTGTCCGGCAAAAATCTGGACTTTGTGGAGCAGCAGACCATGGCCGCCATGGTGCAGACCCACAACGACGCCGGTGTGCCGGTGCTGGAAGTGAGCGCCGGAGAGCTGACGGCGCAGACATTGGGAGAATTGTTCTATTTCTTTGAGCTGTCCTCTGCTCTGACAGCCCGTGCAACGGGTACGGATCCCTTTGCGCTGCCCTCTCTGCGGACGTGGGACGCAGCCATTGAGGCCATGGGCGCTTTTTGATTTAGTCAAAACTAACACTTGTTTTTGCGCCGGAAAACTGGTAGAATGTAAAAAAGGGGAGGATTCCCCTGACGGCAAATAAGGAGGTCTTTCCTATGGTTAAGGTTATTATGGGTCTGAAGGGTTCCGGTAAGACCAAACAGCTGATCGATTCGATCAATTCCGCAGTGAAAAATGAAACCGGCAGCATGGTCTGCATTGAAAAGGGCAACGCCCTGACCTTTGATGTGGATTATCGCGTCCGTTTGATTGACGCCAGTGAATATGACATTGGCAATTATACGTTCCTGAAGGGTTTTATCAGCGGCCTGCATGCCGGCAACTTTGATATCACCCACATCTTTATGGACGGTCTGTACAAGCTGTCCGGTTCCAAGGACGTGGAAGAAACCGCCGCGTTTCTGGCATGGTGCGAGGCATTCGGCAAGGCCAACAGCCTGAATTTCACCATTTCCATCTCCGATGAGATCGCAAAGATGCCCGAAAGCGTCACCAAGTATCTGTAAGAACGAGAAAAGCAGCAAAAACTGTTTGCATATGCACCGCCGGCTGTCCCAGCCGGCGGTTTTTGCTTCTGCACTGCCCTTTGGCGGCCGAGGGTCCGGCCGCCCTACGCCGTATCGCCGTGTTTGTTCGTAGGGCGGTCAGAGGAGTTGAATTGCCCGAAGGGCAAGAGAGGCCACTCTGGGGTGCCCCTGACCACCGTCTATCCAAAAAATTTCTCAAAACCCTGCAACCTTTTCCACCATTTTCCTGTCTATGCTGATAGAAAGAGGTGATCCCCATGGATGACAATGCCATTGTAGCTCTGTACTGGGCGAGAGACGAACAGGCGCTGCAGGTATCGGCGCAGAAATACGGCGCGTACTGCAACACCATCGCCTATAACATCGTGCGGAACCGGCAGGACGCGGAGGAATGTGTCAACGACACCTGGGTGCAGGCGTGGAACACCATACCGCCCCAGAAACCCTTTGCGCTGAAGGCCTTTCTCGGCACCATCACCCGCAATCTGGCCATCAATCTCTACCGGGCAGCCCGTACCCAGCGGCGGGGCGGCGGACAGGTGGCACTGGTGCTGGAAGAGTTGGAGGACTGCCTGTCCGACAGTCCGGAACAGCGGCTGGAACAGGCGGAGCTGAGCCGCAGACTGGATCGGTTTTTGCGGCAGCTGCCACAGAAGGACTGCTGCCTGTTTGTCCGCCGGTACTGGTACATGGACACAGTGCCGGAGATCGCTTCGAGATATCACATGGCGGTGGGAAGTGTAAAATCCAGCCTCCACCGCAGCAGAAAAAAACTGAAGGATTATCTGGAAAAGGAGGGCATCGCGAGATGAAGGGTTCGGTACAGATTTTGAACGCCATGAGCGGCATCGGAGAAGATCTGGTGATCATGGCGGAGCAGCAGCGGTTTCCCCGCAGTGTCTGGCAACAGATACTGCCCGTGGCGGCCTGTCTGTTGATCATCATCGGCGGCATTGCAGGGCTGAACAAGCTGAATTCTGACCCGGTGTACACGCAGCCGCCGACAGAAGTGGAAACACCGCCGGAAGCGGTGCAGCCGCCGGAAGAGATCATCGTTCCGGAGGAACCGGCAGAGGAACCCCCGGCAATTCCCCACTGTGTCAAGGAACTGAAAACCCCTGCGTTCTATATTTTCGATACGGATGACACCACAGATGCCAACCCCTCCAAGGCCATTGCGCCGGACGGCACGGTTCTGGTTTCCGTGGAGAATGGGAAGATCGAACCGCTGATCGATCAGGCCACCGGCGAGTATATGGCCATCATGGTCTATCACCGCTCGGACGGACAGACGATCCACGAGGTTTCCTATGACATCTACAATCTGGAGGGCGAAAATATGGTCACCGGCCTGCAGGCCTATGATGTGGACTGCCTCGGCAATGTGGTCATGGTGCTGTCAGACATGGGCGGCGAGCTGACGGTGGATCTCTATCAGCGGGACACCTATGCATCCATTTTCGGTGGCTATGGCTCCGGCATCATTGTGGGCGACTGCATCTGGCTGGAACTACAGATCGATGGCGACGTGGTGCAGTATGTGGCCGATAGAGAAGGGACTGTCCGGAAAGTGATGAAGCCCATTGACAACGATTATGTCTGGAACGGTCAGACTTATTTCGTCACCAACACGGCAGAGGGTATGGGTCTGCTGGATTCGCACTGCGAATCCCTGCTGCCGGAGGTGGAAGGCCGGACGATTTACGGCATTTCCAATGGGTATGCCCGCTGCGAGGATGAAAACGGCTTCTATCTGATGGACATCCGCACCGCTGCGGAGGTTTTCCGTTGGCAGGATCATATTATCGACGCCTTTGAAGATTTTGTGGTGGCATATACCAACGGAATGCAGTCCTTGATCCTGTGGGATGGGAATATCGTCGCCACCGGAAAGCAGATCCGACACGTGGACTGCGATATGGATGGAAGGCCGGAGCTCTATATGGTGGAAAAGGAAGATGCCGTGGACTGGATTGCGATCGGCGCCGATGGTGCGGTCACAACCGGTACGCTGCCCCTTCTGGCGAACGGAATCATGTATGTGGGCGAGTATCTCAGCAGCCGTACCGCCGTATGCTATGGAGCCGATCCGGAAGAAATCTGGCTGGTCAGTATTCCGGATGGAGAGAAAACAGAACTGAAACGGCGCTACGGTACGACCTATGCCATTCTGGAGGACGGGCAGCCCACCGGCCTGTTCACAGCACGCTGGCATCCCGATGACTGTACGGATATCCCCGGTCTGCGGTATGATATCATCCGGGAGGACGGTACGGTGCTGCTGGAGGGTCTGACCGTACTGGAAGGCGGAACGGAACACATCTGGACGCGGCAGGGCGACGTTTTTTACACGGAAAATGACAGCATGCCCAGCCTGATCCGCATCGACGGTACGCGGGTCTATGAGGATCCTCTGGAGTAATAACCAAGAAAATGGGCGGCGGCCCGATCTCCGGCCGCCGCCGTAATTTCCGCTGTTTGGCGAGTATAAGTGAAGCGCAAGGCTGCGCCTTGCATGAAGATCTACCTGCGGAGCAATCTTCACTGCGAAGCAGCTTCACGATGTGAAGCATCACTTCACGTGCCCGAAAGGGCCCTTTTCTGATGGGGGAAGGTGGATTTGCCCGCCTGCGGGCGGGCCGTTCCGCAGCTCTGGCGTGCCACCGGCACGCCATTCACTACCGCTCCCCTTCAAATCCACCGTTCCCGAATACCGATACCAAAACAAAAAAGACATCCGTTCGGATGTCTTCTTTGTTTTGGTGGGGGAAGGTGGATTTGAACCACCGAAAGCACTGCTAACAGATTTACAGTCTGCCCCCTTTGGCCACTCGGGAATTCCCCCATATTCGGTTCGCTTGTGAAAGTGGTTGGAGCTGGTAGACGGACTCGAACCCCCGACCTGCTGATTACAAATCAGCTGCTCTACCAACTGAGCTATACCAGCGGCTCAACAAGCATGATGATTATACCGACAGTTTGGCCTTTTGTCAAGCGTTTTTTAAAAATTTTTCGCGAACGCCTCCGGCAGAAGAATATCATGCTGCACCGGCACATGGAACCGACTGCGAAAGACCTCCGGATCCCGGCTCTGGCCCAGCAGCCACATGGTTTTCGCCAACGCCGCCTCCGGCGTCATATCGTAGGCCTCCAGCACGCCGTAGCGTTCCTTCATGGCATGGCCCACCTGATACAGCTGCATATCGCTGCCCTCGTAGGTCACCTGCGTGGTCATGATCAGGGGCTTGCCCGCGTCCATCCAATGTCCCACGGCTCGGGAGAAATCCTGATCGGCATAATCCGGCACGCCGCCCACGCCGAAGCCCTCCAATATCAGGGCGTCATATTGCGGCTCCAGCAGCTGCAGCAGATCCGCCCGGATACCCGGGAACAGCTTCAGCACGAACACATTGGGATCCAGCGTCAGGCAATAGGCGGGAGGCTTCTGTTCCGGCCGGGGCAGGATGGGATAGACCTGCCGGTCCCGGATCACCGCCACCTCCGGAAAGCCGATGCTGGCAAAGGCATGGTAGCTCTTACTGCGGATCTTTCTGGCACGGGTGCCCACAATGGCCTGCCCGTCAAAGACCACCGTGACGCCCCAGGCAGAATCCGACGCCGCAAACAGCACCGCATCGAACAGATTGCGGCGGGCGTCCGTCTCCCGGCTGCCGATGGATTGCTGAGAGCCGGTGAACACGATGGGCTTGGGACAGTTCTGCAGCAGATAGCTGACCGCCGCCGCCGTATAGGCCATGGTATCGGTGCCATGGGTGATGACGAAGCCGTCATACTCGGCGCAGAATTGCACAATGGCTTCCGCGATCTGCAGCCAGTGGGCAGGGGTCAGGTTGGTGCTGTCCAGATTGAACAGCTGTACCGCGTCCACATGGCAGACCTGCGCGATCTCGGGAATGGCGGCCAGCAGCTCTGCGGAGGTCAGCTGCGGCACCAGACCGTGGCTGGTTTTTTGGGTGGCGATGGTTCCACCGGTGGCGAGAAGCAGAATCTTTTTCATGGCAGGCGCTCCTGTCGGTTTTTTCTATATTGTAGCATGCCCCATTTGCGGGAATCAAGTCCCGGTGCGGGATCAAAATATCGGATCGGACATGGAGAAAAGTTCCAAGTTCGCACAATTATTCAACTTTAATTCTGTGAAAACTGTTAGGTTGCACAAAAACTTGGCGCTCTGCGTTTTTTTGGTTGTAACTGCGAAAAATTTTTAGTAAAATATCCTTATCAAAGTGGGGATAGGGGCAATGTGCCCTTTTTCACCGCAGAGTTTAAATGACCGACAAACAACACCATAAGGAGGAAAAATCATGAAGAAATTTCTGGCTTTCCTGCTGGCTGCCCTGATGGTTTTCACCATGGTTGCCTGCGCTGCCAAGGAAGATCCCGAGGCAGAGGATCCCAAGAACGAAGAAAAGTCCGTCAAGATCGGCGCCATTCTGGTGCACGATGAGAACTCCGGCTACGACATGGCTCACATCGAGGGCCTGAACGTCGCCTGCGAGGCTCTGGGCATCGACGTCGACAGCATCTCCTACAAGTACAACATTCCCGAGGATGAGAGCTGCTACGACGCCGCTGCCGAGCTGGCTGACGACGGCTGCGACATCATCTTCTCCGACTCCTACGGCCATCAGACCTACATGCAGCAGGCTGCCGAGGAATTCCCTGACACCATCTTTGTTGCATGCACCGGCGATATGGCTGCAGGTTCCGGCCTGAAGAACCTGAAGAACATCTTCCCCTACACCTATGAGTCCCGCTACGTCTCCGGTGTCGTCGCCGGTATGAAGCTGAAGGAACTGCTGGACACCGGCGCTGTCTCCGATCCCTATGTGGGCTACGTGGGCGCATTCCCCTACGCAGAAGTGGTCTCCGGTTACACCGCATTCTTCCTGGGCATCCAGAGCATCGTTCCCGAGGCTCACATGGACGTCCAGTTTACCAACTCCTGGTATGATCCCGTTGCCGAAAACGAAGCTGCCATCGCTCTGATGGGCAAGGGCTGCGTCATCATCGGCCAGCACGCCGACTCCACCGGCGCTCCCTCCGCCGTGCAGGCTGAGTGGGAAAAGGGCAATCAGGTCTACTCTGTCGGCTACAACATCGATATGCTGGCAGTTGCTCCCGATGCAGCTCTGACCTCCGCACAGAACGTCTGGTCCGTCCTGTACCAGAAGACCCTGGAGAAGTTCCTGGCCGGTGAAGAGATCCCCACCGACTTTGCCTGCGGCATCGCGGAAGGCGCACAGAAGATCTCCGATCTGGGCCCCAACGTTGCGGAAGGCACTGCCGATGCTGTTGACGCCGCTTGGGCAGCCATTAAGGACGGCAGCCTGAAGGTGTTTGACACCTCCAAGTTCACCGTGGAAGGCGAGACCGTCACCTCCGCTTTCGCTCTGGACACCGACGGCGACTGGGTCAACGATACTGCCGAAGCCATCATGGACGGCGCGTTCATCGAGTCCTACCATCGTTCCGCTCCTTACTTCTCTCTGAAGATCGACGGTATTACCCAGCTGAACTAACACATATTTTTCCCGTAGATGGGGGGCATCATGCCCCCCATTTTGGGATTTGAACAGAAAAATCCCCGAACCCGCCCGGCGGGCGGGAGAATCGGAGAAAGGGTGAGTTTCTTGGCAATTGAGAACGCTGTCGAAATGAGAGGCGTAACAAAAACCTTTGGCCGCGTTGTGGCAAACAACAAGGTGGATATGGAGATCCGCACCGGTGAGATCCTGTCCCTCCTTGGTGAGAACGGCAGCGGCAAAACAACGCTGATGAACATGCTTTCCGGCATCTATTACCCCGATGAGGGCCAGATCTATGTCCATGGAAAGCCTGTGACCATTCGCTCCCCCAAAGACGCCTTTGATTTGGGCATTGGTATGATTCACCAGCATTTTAAGCTGGTGGATGTTCTGACTGCCACGGAGAACATCCTCCTTGGCCTCAAGGAAAAGGGCGCTCTGAACCTGAAGGCTGCCGCCGACAAGATCCGCGCCATCTGCGAGAAATACGGTTTCGTGGTGGATCCCAACAAGAAGATCTACGATATGTCCGTTTCTGAAAAGCAGACCGTGGAAATCGTCAAGGTGCTCTACCGCGGCGCCAACATTCTGATCTTGGACGAGCCCACCGCTGTTCTGACGCCGCAGGAGACCCGCAAGCTCTTCAATGTCATGCGGAATATGAAGCAGGACGGCAAATCCATCATTATCATTACTCACAAGCTCCACGAGGTCATGGAGATCTCCGACCGTGTGGCTGTCCTGCGAAAGGGCGAATATGTGGGCGACGTGCCTACCAGTGAGACCAACCCCCAGAAGCTGACGGATATGATGGTGGGCCGCGCCGTGACCCTGAATATCGACCGCCCCATGCCGGTCAATGTGGTCAAGCGGCTGGAGGTCCACAATCTGTCCGTCAACAATGCCTATGGCCTGAAGGCACTGGACAACGTGAGTTTCACCGCCAACGCCGGTGAAATTCTGGGCATTGCCGGTATTTCCGGCTGCGGCCAGAAGGAACTGCTGGAGGCCATTGCCGGCCTGCAGGTCACGGAAGCCGGCAGCTCCGTCCAGTATTATCCCGATGAGACCAGCAAAAATGTGCAGCTTATCGGCATGAACCCGCTGGATATCAAAAAAGCCGGTGTGGCCTTCTCCTTCGTTCCGGAGGATCGTCTGGGCATGGGTCTGGTGGGCTCCATGGGTATGACCGGCAACATGATGCTCCGCAGCTACCGCAACGGCAAGTCCATCTTTACCGACCGGAAAAACCCCAAAAAGCTGGCGGAGAACATCATCGAGCAGCTGGAAGTGGTCACTCCCGGCGTCAACACCCCTGTCCGCCGCCTGTCCGGCGGCAACGTCCAGAAGGTACTGGTGGGCCGTGAGATCGCCGCCGCCCCCAAGGTGCTCATGACGGCCTACGCCGTCCGCGGTCTGGATATCAACACATCCTATACCATTTACAATCTGCTGACCGAGCAGAAGATGAAGGGCGTCGCCGTTATCTATGTCGGCGAGGATCTGGACGTTCTGCTGGAGCTGTGCGACCGGATTCTGGTGCTCTGCGGCGGCAAGGTCAACGGTATCCTCGACGCCCGCACCACCACTAAGGAAGAGGTTGGCCTGCTGATGACCAATCTGCAGGAAGGACACGGAAAGGAGGCACAGGTATGAGCACTGTAAAACACCATCATGAGCCTGTGTTCCGTATGGTCAAGCGGGACGGCATTGCCACATGGAAATCCATTGCCATCCGCATTGCCGCCGTGCTGATCGCCCTGATCCTCAGCGGCCTGTTTATCTATGCCGTGACCGGCCTGAACCCCGTGAAGGTCTATGTGGCCATGTTTGACGGCGCTCTGGGCTCCAAGCGGAAGATCGGCTTCACCATCCGCGATACCATGATGATGCTGTGTATCGGCATCGGCTTGGCACCTGCCTTCAAAATGAAGTTCTGGAACATCGGCGCGGAAGGCCAGATCCTGGTAGGCGGCGTTGCCACTGCCGGTCTGATGATCACCCTTGGCAAATCTGCTGCCATGTCCACCCCCATGATGCTGGTCGTCATGGCCATCGCCAGTGTGGTGGCCGGCGCGGTCTGGGGCGTCATTCCCGCATTGTTCAAGGCCCGCTGGGGCACCAACGAGACCTTGTTCACCCTGATGATGAACTATGTGGCCATCCAGATCACATCCTACTGCGTGGCCCTGTGGGAAAACCCCTTCGGCTCCAACACCGTGGGCGTCATCAACCAGCAGACAAAGCTGGGCTGGTTCCCCAAGCTGCTGAACTGGGATTTCACCCTGAATGTGACCATTGTTCTGCTGCTGACCGTGGGTATGTACCTGTACCTGAAGTACTCCAAGCAGGGCTATGAGATCTCCGTACTGGGCGAAAGCGAGCGCACCGCCCGCTATGCCGGCATCAAGCCCGCCAAGGTCTTTATCCGCACCATGGCCATCTCCGGCGCCATCTGCGGTCTGGCAGGCTTCATCGCCGTCTCCGGCGCATCCCACACCATTTCCACCTCCACCGCAGGCGGCAGAGGCTTCACCGCCATCATCGTGGCATGGCTGGCCAAGTTTAACACCTTCGTCATGCTGCTGATCTCCTTCCTGCTGGTATTTCTGGAAAAGGGCGCAATTCAGATCGCCACAGACTTCCAGCTCAATGACTTTGCATCCAAGGTCATCACCGGTATCATCCTGTTCTGCATCATTGCCAGCGAGTTCTTTATCAACTACCGCGTGATCATCCGCAAGAAGAAAGGAGCTGAGAGCAAATGATCAACCTGTTCATGTCTGCCATCGTATTCGGTACGGTCATCCTCTTCGGCGCCCTCGGCGAGATCATCACGGAGAAATCCGGCAACCTGAACCTGGGCGTGCCCGGTATCATGTATCTGGGCGGCATTGCCGGCCTGGCCACTGCCTTTGCCTATGAAAACGCAGCCGCCAACCCCATTCCCATCGTGGCGCTGCTGCTGAGCTTCACGGCGGCATTTCTGGCAGCGGCGCTGGGCGGTCTGATCTACAGCTTCCTGACCATCACCCTCCGGGCCAACCAGAACATCACCGGTCTGACCCTGACTATCTTCGGTAACGGCGTGGCCAACTTCTTCGGCGGCGCATTGAACACCATGGCCGGCGGCGTCGGTCAGATCTCTGTGGCAGTGGCCTCCGGCGCTTTCCGCAAGAGCATCTTCTGTGCCTCTCCCAAGGGCTGGTTCCAGCAGATCTTCCTGAGCCACGGCTTCATGGTCTATCTTGCCATCGTCCTCGCCATTCTGGTGCATTTCTTCATCACCCGCACCCGTACCGGTCTGAACCTGCGCGCTGTGGGCGAAAACCCCGCCACCGCCGATGCTGCCGGTATCAACGTCACGGTCTATAAGTATCTGGCCACCTGCATCGGCGCCGGTATCTCCGGCCTTGGCGGCCTGTACTATACCATGGACTACATTAAGGGCACCTGGGCCAGCGAAGGCACCATCGAGGCGCTGGGCTGGCTGGCTGTGGCGCTGGTCATCTTCGCCACCTGGCGCAGCCTCAATGCCATCTGGGGCGCCTACCTGTTTGGTTTCCTGACATGGCTGTATATGTATGTGTCCACCATCCGGGATCTGCTGATCACCTGGCTGGGTCTGCCTGACGATGCGCTGATGATTCTGAAGCTGACCAGAAGCTCTCAGGAACTGTTCAATATGCTGCCCTATATCGCCACCATTCTGGTGCTGATCTTTGTCAGCATGCGAAAAAAGCGGGAAAATCAGCCCCCTGCCCATCTGGGCCTGCCTTATTTCCGGGAAGAACGGTAATTGCAAAACCCACCACATTAGTGGATTGGTCAGAGGGGTATGCCCAACCCGCAGTGATATAGATTTGCATTGAAAATCTGTGAAATACGCCATTGGCGTGCGATATAGGCTTCGCCTGTGTGATATATTTTCTTCGAAAATGTTGAGGAAACGGCCAACATCCAAGGATGTTGGCCGTTATTTTTGGATCATCGCGCAGCGATACCGCAACATGCCGCAGGCATATATCACATTTCCAACGGAAATATATCACTTTCCCGTCAGGGAAAATATCACTGGGGCGTACGGAAATCCCTTTCCGCACGCCCCTTTCCAGTCGGTTTTTATGCAAAATAGGCTCTGGCGGCTTCGCCGTCCTTGCAGATGGCGGCTACCAGATCGTCCAGCGAGGCGAATTTCTGCTCCGGGCGCAGGAACTTGCAGAACGATACCTGCAGGGTCTGCCCGTACAGGTCGCCCTCGTAGTCCAGCAGCCAGCTCTCCACCGTGGTGTGCGCACCGTCCTCCAGAGACGGACGGCTCCCCACATTGGTCACCGCCATGTGCTCCGAACCATCGGGCAGGCGGATCTTCGTGGCATAGACGCCGTGCACCGGCTCCAGAATACCCGCAGGCATGACCTGATTGGCAGTCGGACAGCCCAGCAGTCTGCCCAGCTTCTTTCCATGGGCAACGGTGCCGGAAAACAGGTGGCTGTGACCCAGAAGGGCGTTTGCCGTATCCAGATCACCGGCCTGCAGCAGGGTTCTGATCCGGGTGGAGGATACCTCCGCACCCAGAAATTCCACCTTTTCCACAATGTCGCAGCCGATACCCAGCTTCCCGCAGTGGGCCTGCAGGAGCTGCGCCGTGCCCTGTCCCCGGTAGCCGCAATGGTAATCGTGACCGCAGACCACATGGACAGCGCCCAGCTGCTTCACCACCACATTTTCCAGAAAATCCTGCCACGGCAGCTGCATCACTGCCCGGTCAAAGGGCAGCACCAGCATATCGTCCATACCATAGAGACTGGTCATGAGCCAGCGGCGGTCCGCCACCGTATTCAGCAGTACCGGCTGCTGCCCGCGAATCAGCGCCTCCGGATGGGGATCAAAGGTCAGGCCAACCGCCTGACATCCCAGCGCATCGGCCCTGCGGCGGGCTGTCTGCAGCAGCGCGCCGTGGCCCCGGTGGACGCCGTCAAAAAAGCCAAGGGCGATGACGCGGTCATGGTTCAAGTGATTTCACCTCAAAAAAGCTTTTTTCTGTGTACATCAGGCCATCTCTGGCCTGTCCCACCATCAAAAACGCACCGTCCGGCCCGTAGACCCGGTACTGTCCGGGGTTCAGGCAGGACATTTTCACAGCTGCGCCGTTGAAAATCTGCTTCAGCTGGTTCTGCTGCACTGTCACCGCAGGCAGATGGGCAAAGAGACTGTCCACCGGCAGCAGGACATCACAGGGATGTTCCATGGCAAGCAGCGCTTCCATGGTCACAGCCTGTCCGATGCTGTAGCAGCCGGCGCCGGTGCGCCGCAGAGACGACATACAGCCGCCGCAGCCAAGCCGCCGACCAATATCGTGGCACAAAGTACGGACATAAGTACCCTTGGAGCAGCATACCCGCAGAAGATAGTCCGCGCCGCTGCCTTCCAGCAGCTCCAGCTCCAAAATCTCAATATCTCTGGGCTTGCGCTCTATGGTTTTGCCCTGTCGGGCTAGCTCATAGAGCTTTTTTCCGCCGATTTTCACGGCAGAATACATGGGCGGCACCTGCTGCTGCGGCCCCAGAAAGCCCTGCAGCACCGCTTCCACCTGCTCCCGGGTCACGGAAACAGGGGCTTCGGCAAGCGTTTCGCCGGTGGTATCCTGCGTGTTGGTCTCCAGACCCAGCCGGAGGCCCGCCACATATTCCTTTTCGGCGGATTCAAAAAATTCCACCGCGCGGGTGGCTCTGCCGATAAAAACCGGCAGCACACCGGTGGCCATGGGATCCAGCGTTCCGCCGTGACCCACCCGGCGCTCGTGAAATACGCCCCGGAGCTTGGCAGCCACGTCCTGACTGGTCCAGCCCTCAGGCTTATCGATAATCACAATTCCACAGGGCATGATTGTACTCCCTTCAGAATTGACAGTTGATAGTTGACAGTTGACAATGAATGTATCCCCTCCGGGGATTTATTTTCAGTTGCTTCCGATGATATCTGAAACAGCAAATAACCAACGGAAGCAAGCTGTCATTTTTCAATCGTCACGAAGTGACACCATAACTGTCAATTGTCAACTGTACATTGTCAACTTAAATTACGTTTTCTTCTCTCAATACCCGCAGAATGGCGGCTTTTCCGTCCTCCAGCATGCCGGGGATGGAGCAGCCTGCGGCTGCATGATGACCGCCGCCGCCCAGCCTGCTGCAATAGGCGGAGGCATCGTAGCCGCCGGCGGTTCGGACGGACATTTTTGCCCGACCCGGCTCGGAATCCCGGATCATCACGCCCACGCAAACGCCGTCAATGCTGCGGGGGAAACCGGAAATGCTGTCCAGATCGTCCTCGGTGACTTCCAGTTCCTCCACCCAAGCTTGGGGCAGGCAGGCAACGGCCACCTTGCCATCGGCATAAAATTCCATGCCGGACATGAGCCGCGCTTCCAGCTGCAGACGGCCTTTGGTCTTGATTTCAAACAGCTCCCGGTTGATGGGTGCGATATTCGCGCCCCGTTCCACGGCCTTTGCCGCCGTGCGGAAGGTACGGGCGGTGGTATTGGCGAAGCGGAAGCAGCCCGTATCGGTGGAAACGGCGATATAGATGGCCTCCGCCATCTCCGCTGTGATGGAAACGCCCAGCTCCTCCAGCAGATCCCAGATCAGCTCTCCGCAGCCGCCGCACTCCGGCTGCACCAGCATATCGGCGGCATAGCCGGTGTTGCTGGGATGGTGATCCAGACTCAGCAGGATCTTTCCAGCAAACCGGTCGCCGTTCAGGGGCAGCAGGGTCTCCGATGCCAAATCCACGGAGATGATCGTTGCCGTTTCTGACACCGAATCGGTGGTCAGACCTGCCAGACGGGCAGCATACCGGGGGGTAAACTGGGGGTTTTCCCAGATCCACGCGGTTTTTCCAAGGCTCCGCAGGCCAAGGCACAGGGCCAGCGCGCAGCCCGTGGCGTCTCCATCGGGACGGCGGTGGGTGATGATCAGGAAATTATTCCGCGCCTGCAGCCATGCGGCAGCTTCGTTAATCGTTTTCATGGTCGGAATCCTCGTTTTTGACGTCCAAACTCCGCAGCAGATCAAACATCTTCGCACCGTAGGCGATGGAATCGTCCTCTTCGAACACCAGCTCCGGCGTATACCGCAGCTGCAGACGGCTGCCGATCTCCCGGCGCAGGAAACCGCCGGCAGATTTGAGCCCCTTCAGGGTCTCCTTGCTCTTGTCCTTATCCAGAACACTGATATAGACTTTGGCGTACCGCAGATCACCGGTAGCCTCCACCTTGGTGACGGAGACCATGGACTGCTGTACACGGGGATCCTTGAGGGTGCGAATCAGGGCGCTCAGCTCCCGCTGCAGCTCCTCGTTGATTCTTCCTTTTCTGTTAGATGCCATATGATTCTCCTTAGGTAAAAGGTAAGAAGGAATAGTGAAGAGGTGAGGTGCCGCTTTGCGGCAATTGGAATCATCCGCCTCCGGCGGATACCACACCTATTCCCTATTCACTTTTACTTATTACTTAAACTTTAATCTGTTCCATGACGAAGCACTCGAAGATATCGCCTTCCTTGATATCGTTGTACTTGTCGATGGTCATGCCACATTCGTAGTTTGCGGCCACTTCCTTGACGGAATCCTTGAACCGCTGCAGAGAGCCCAGCACGCCTTCGTAGATCACGATGTTGTCACGCAGGACGCGAACCTGTGCATCGCGGGTGATCTTGCCGTCCTTCACATAGCAGCCGGCAACGGTGCCGATGGAGGAAACCTTGTAGGTCATGCGGACCTCGGCGTGGCCGATGACCACTTCCTCGAACTTGGGAGCCAGCATGCCCTTCATAGCAGCCTCGATCTCGTCGATGGCATCGTAGATAACACGGTAGAACCGCATATCCACATTGGAGCGCTGACCGGAAGCCTGGGCGGCGGCATCGGGACGGACGTTGAAGCCGACAATGATGGCGCCGGAGGTGGAGGCCAGCAGAATGTCGGACTCGTTGATGGCGCCTACGCCGGTGTGGATGACCTTGACACGGACTTCCTCGTTGGAGATCTTCTCCAGAGAAGCCTTGACGGCTTCGGCGGAGCCCTGAACGTCGGCCTTGACGATCAGGTTCAGGGTCTTCATTTCGCCTTCCTGCATACGGCTGAACAGATTGTCCAGAGTGACCTTCTGCTGCAGCTTGGCAGCGGCATCCTTGGCGGCCTGCTTCCGCTGTTCCACCAGCCCACGGGCCATGCGCTCGTCGGTAACGGCGTTGAACTCGTCGCCGGGAGCGGGAACCTCGGCCAGGCCGGTGATCTCCACGGGGATGGAGGGGCCGGCGGTCTTGACGGTGCGGCCCTTGTCGTTGGTCA